>JAZKYB010000166.1:0-6519 GCA_045611905.1 Acutalibacteraceae bacterium
TCTTGTTCTTTAAAGCGTTCGCCACTGTCAAGAAAAACTGCAATGCCTCTTGCAAGGTTGACGGTACTCTTTTTATAAAGACTTAAAATGGTGAATTTTCCGCTATCGTTTCCAATAAATTTATCGGATATATGTTGCGCCCCGTATTTTGATAAAATTTCAATAATTTCGTTTTCGCATTTGTTTTTTCTGTCACTTAATAATAGCACCATTTTTGTCACCAAAATTTATTATTACCTAAATTTTATAATATAACAAAAAAGTCACACCAATTAATTGGTGTGACTTTTTAAAATTGTTTTAGGTATTGATATAATACTTAACAAGTGACTGCAAAAGTGTATCGCGGTCAATTTTTCTTATAAGGTTGCGGGCATTATTATGTGTTGTGATATAGGTTGGGTCTTCTGACAAAATATAACCAACAATTTGGTTAATCGGGTTATAGCCCTTTTCCTTCAAAGCATCATAAACCGAAATTAAAATACTGCGAATTTGTTGTTCGGTTTGGTCACCGATAGAAAAGGTCATCGTCCTATCATTCATAAATAACACCTCTTTAAATCTATTTACTTTATTTTATAACGAAACTTATAAAAATTCAAGTATTATTTTCTAAGTTCTGCACCTATAAGTTCTAATTTTTTAATGATTTTAGCGCTAACTTCATCAATTTCCTTGTCAGTAAGGGTAGAATCGGCTGAACGAAGATATACACTAAAGGCAACGCTCTTTTTACCTTCAGGAATTTGAGCGCCTTGATAAATATCAAAAAGTTCGATTTTTTCAAGCAATCTGCCTGCACCTTGTGAAATTGCTTTTTCAAGGTTGCCAACAGGAATATCGGCATCACAAAGCATTGCAAAGTCACGTTCAACAGCAGGGAATTTGGGAAGTGGCTTATAAACGGTTTTGCGCTTATTGATAGCTAAAAGAACATCTAACTTAATTTCGGCAACATAAACCTTTGTATCAATGCCATAGGTTTTGGCAACTGCTGGGTGAAGTTCGCCAAATACTGCACATTCGGTGTTATTCGCTTTTACAAGTGCCTGTCTGCCGGGGTGGAGATAAGGTTCACTTGAGCGTTCATACTGTGTATGGGCACCCATTAAATTGCAAATTGCTTCAATAATACCCTTAAGGGTAAAGAAGTCTTCATCCTTGCCGTAAATACCGATAGACATTGTTGGAATTTCTTTGGGTTGTTCAGTAATTGGAAGTGATTTTGCAATAAAACGCTTTGAAATTTCAAAGAAACGACCTTCAGCAATTTTCTTGTTAATATTTGTTGCCAAAACAGTTAAAAGTGAAGTGGTTAACTGTGTGCGCATGGTTGAATATTCGTCACCAAGTGGGTTGATAATCTTAATTTGGTTGCGGCGTGCATCGTCATCAGCCAAAAGCAAGGTATCAATTGCCTTTGATGCAATAAATGAATAGGTTGCAATTTCATAAGCGCCGGCTGAAAGCATTAAAGATTTAATTTTGTCAGTCTTAATTCTTTCAGGAAGTTTGCGACCACGCATAACGCTTCCGTTCATTGCAGTGCTTACAATCTTATCATAACCATAAATTCGCATAACCTCTTCGGCTAAGTCGGCACGACCTTCAATATCGTCACGAATAGAGGGAACTTTAGTGGTTAAGGTTTTACCATCAATAGTTGTTTCAAGGCCTAATGCATTTAAAATTTTAACGATTTCATCGTCAGGAACATTAACGCCTAAAAGTTCAACAATACTGTCAGTAGTAACTGTTAAAATGCGGTCTTCAGGCAAACCGTTGTTGCAGTCAATAACGCCGTCAATAATGTCACCTGCATCAAGGTCAGAAATAAGTTGTAATGCGCGTTCCATTGCGTACTCTACATTTATAATGTCAACACCTTTTTCAAAGCGACCGCTTGATTCGGTACGAATACCAAGTGCGCGACCTGTGTGACGAACGTTGTCGCGGCGGAATTTAGCACATTCAAGGAACAAATCGGTAGTATCGGCTTCGATTTCGCTTTCTTTACCACCCATAATACCTGCAAGGCAAGATGGCTTTTCGCCGTCGGCAATAACAAGCATATTGGGGTTAAGGTCATATTCTTTGCCATCAAGTGTGGTGATTTTTTCGCCTTCGTTTGCATTTCTAACAATAATTTGGTGGTTTGCCAAATCGTTATAATTAAATGCGTGCATAGGTTGACCTGTTTCAAGCATTACAAAGTTTGTAATGTCAACAATATTGTTAATTGGGCGCATACCTGATGCAATAAGTGATTTTTGCATCCAGTCAGGTGATTCTTTAATTCTTAAATTCTTAACAACACGACCGATGTAACGTGGGCAAAGGTCATAATTTTTAACTTCAATAGAAACATAGTCGTTAATGTTGCCGCCAACAGTTTTATATGTTGGAACAGGAGCTTTGAATTCGGTGGCCAAAACAACTGAAATTTCTTTAGCAACACCAATAAAGCAGTTACAGTCGGGGCGGTTTGCAGTGATTTTAAAGTCGATGATATAATCATCTAACCCTAAAACTTCACGCATATCTGTGCCAATAACTTCGGTGTCTTTTAAAATTAAAATGCCGTTTACTGATGCGCCTTCATAATCGTTTTCGGTAATGCAAAGTTCTTCACCCGAACAAAGCATACCGTTAGATTCAACACCACGAAGCTTACCCTTAACAATGTGTGCACCGCAAGGGAGATAGCTGTCATCAAGGGCGGCGGGTACTAAAGCACCTTCAAACACGTTTTGCGCACCAGTAACGATTTGTACAAGTTCGTTTTTGCCAACATTGATTTGGCAAATTTGCAAGTGGTCGCTGTCTTGATGTGGTTCGATTTTTTCAATTTTACCAACAACAACATTAACAAGATTATCGCCTTGCTTTTCAATGCTTTCAACTTCAAAGCCGGCCATAACCATTTTGTCGCAAAGCTCTTCAACTGAAGTGTTGATATCAACATAATATTTTAAAGTATTAAGTGAAATTTTCATAAGTTACAGCCCTCCTTAAAATTGGTCTAAGAAACGCTTGTCATTTTCAAACAACAAACGAATATCACTTATTTTATAACGTGTGGTGGTTAAACGGTCAAGACCGATACCAAACGCAAAGCCCGAATATTCTTCAGGGTCAATACCGCAGCTGCGAAGTACGTTTGGATGCACCATACCTGCGCCTAAAATTTCTATCCAACCGCTGCCTTTGCAAACACGGCAACCTTTACCGCCACATTCAGAACAGGTAACATCAACTTCAACCGAAGGTTCAGTAAAGGGGAAGAATGAAGGACGGAATTTAACCTGTGTATCCTTGCCGTAAATTTCTTGGGCGAATTGTTCTAAAACACCCTTAAGGTCGCACATTGTAATGCCCTTGTCAACAACAAGACCTTCGATTTGGTGGAAAACAGGTGAGTGCGTTGCGTCAACTTCATCAGCACGGAAAACACGGCCCGGGCAAATAACACGAATTGGGGGTTTGCGGTTTTCCATTGTTCTGATTTGTGCTGCTGATGTTTGTGTGCGAAGAAGTAAGTTTTCACCAAGGTAGAATGTGTCCTGCATATCACGTGCGGGGTGGTCAGCAGGTACGTTTAGGCATTCAAAGTTATAGTGATCGGTTTCAACTTCTGGGCCGTCAACAACATCGAAGCCCATTGAAACGAAGATATCTATCATATCATCCAAAACGGTGTTAAGTGGGTGTAATTTGCCCTTGTTAACAGGTTTTGCAGGCAAGGTAATATCAATTGTTTCTGCTTTTAATTTTTCTTCCTGTGCCTTTTCTTTCATTGCAGTTGTTTTTTCAGCAATAAGGTTTTCAACCACTGCCTTTGCTTCATTTACAAGCTGACCCATAACGGGGCGTTCTTCGGGCGATAATGAACCCATTTGCTTTAAAATAGCAGTAAGTTCGCCCTTTTTACCAAGGTATTGAACACGAAGTGCTTCAATTTCAGCTTGGTCGGCAGCAACATTAACCGCCGCAATAGCAGCCGATTTGATTGCTTCAAGTTGTGCTTTCATTAAAATTCCTCCAAAAATAAATAAACTCCGCCCTGCATAAACAGGACGGAGTTAAAAATACAATTTAATCCGCGGTACCACCCGTAATTTTTGCCAAAAGCAAACACTCTTGTAACCTGTAACGGGATTACCCGTCAACCCCTACTGTAATTTCAAGGTTGCTGCTCAAAAGGGAACTTCGGTAAAATTTGGCATTATACCCGCTTACAGCCAAGGCGGATATTCTCTGAAAAGCAAATTATACTTACTTTCCTTTGTCGTCGCATTTAACTTATAATATTTTAACACTTATACTTTTAAAATGCAACCCTTTTTTATTTTTCTTGACAAAAGTTTTATTTACTTGTATTATTTTATTTAAAGGTTAGGTGAATTTTATGAAATATGAAATCTTAAAATTATTAGCAAATAACGCAAGATACACACCTTCTGATGTTGCCACCATGCTTGGCGCTGATGAAACCGAAGTTAGAAATACAATTAAAGAACTTGAAAAAGATGGCGTTATCCGTGGATATAAAGCAGTTATTGACTGGGATAAGCTTGACGGTGCTTATGTTTCGGCAGTTGTTGAACTTAATGTTGTGCCAAAAGCGGGTCTTGGTTTTGAAGAAGTTGCCGAAAAGGTAATGTCTTATAGCGAGGTTGAATCAGTTTATTTAATGTCGGGCAATTATGACCTTAATGTTATTGTAAAGGGTAAAACCTTGCAAGATGTTGCACGCTTTGTAGCTAAAGAACTTGCAACAATTGATTCTGTTACCTCTACCGCAACACACTTTGTGATGCGCAGATATAAAGAAATGGATGTTGAACTTATTTCCCCAATGGATGACGACAGGGGGCAAATTTGGGTATGATAGATTACGGCAAAATATTAAACAAAACCGTTACCGAAATTAAACCTTCGGGCATACGCAAGTTTTTTGATATTGCCGCTACTATGGATGATGTAATTTCTTTAAGCGTGGGCGAGCCTGATTTTCAAACTCCTTGGGCTATTAGAAAAGCAGGTATTGAATCATTGCAAAAAGGAAAAACAAAATATACTTCAAACTGGGGTCTTATTAAGCT
Organism: Acutalibacteraceae bacterium; assembly: GCA_045611905.1. Classification (GTDB taxonomy): domain Bacteria; phylum Bacillota; class Clostridia; order Oscillospirales; family Acutalibacteraceae; genus UBA737. The sequence goes on from JAZKYB010000166.1 coordinate 5,109, forward strand.
TCGTGAAGAAATTTCTAATTATATGAAGCGTAAGTTAGACCTTGATTATGATAAAGATGAAGAAATTTTGGTAACAGTTGGTGGTAGCGAAGCAATTGATGCTTGCATTCGTGCTGTTGTGTCAAACGGTGACGAAGTTATAATTCCACAGCCAAGCTATGTTTGTTATGAACCTATGACAACATTGGCCGGCGGTGTTCCTGTTATTATAAATGTTAAGGCAGAAAATGACTTTAAGGTTACAGCAAAGGAATTATCCGATGCAATAACCGACAAAACAAAGCTTTTAATTTTGCCTTATCCTTGCAACCCAACAGGTGCAATAATGGAAAGGGAAGACCTTTTGGCACTTTATGAGATTATTAAGGATAAAAATATCTTAGTTTTGTCAGATGAAATTTATTCTGAACTTACCTTTGGTGGCAAAACACATATTTCTCCCGCTTGTATTGACGGTATGAAAGAGCGCACAGTTGTTGTTAACGGCTTTTCAAAAGCGTTTTCAATGACAGGTTGGCGTATGGGTTGGGCTTGTGGCCCGAAGGAGATTATTTCTCAAATCACTAAAATTCATCAATACGCAATTATGTGTGCGCCGACAACAAGCCAATACGCAGCAATTGAAGCACTAAAAAATTGTGATGAAGATGTGCAGTATATGATGAAGCAGTATGATATGCGCCGCAGAATTATGGTTAAGGGATTTAATGACATTGGTCTTACCTGTGTTGAGCCAAATGGTGCTTTTTATGCTTTTCCATCAATTAAGTCAACAGGCATGACAAGTGAAGAATTTTGCGAAAAGCTTTTATATGCTAAAAATGTTGCGGTTGTGCCAGGCACTGCGTTTGGTGATTCGGGCGAGGGCTTTATCCGTGCTTCTTATTGTTATTCGGTTGAGCATATCAATGAAGCAATTAAACGAATAGGTGAATTTTTAAAGGAAATTTAATAACAAAAAGCCACTATTTTTTAGTGGCTTTTTTCAATATTTTTAAAAGGGAAAAATAAATTATAAAAAATTAAATTTTTTGTTGACAAAACAAATTATTATGGTATAATAGTTTTTGCGCTATGGTGGATGTAGCTTAGTTGGTTAAAGCGCCAGTTTGTGGCACTGGAGACCGTGGGTTCGAGTCCCATCTTCCACCCCACAATTTTTTCTTATGCCTTTGGCACAGTTAAAATTTTTAAATTTAATAGCCCATTGGGGTGTCGTCAAGCGGTAAGACACAGCACTTTGACTGCTGCATTCGTAGGTTCGAATCCTGCCACCCCAGCGAGAAAGTCGACTTGTAGCAACAAGTCGATTTTTTTTATCCATTGCGAAAGCAATTGCATATCATCAGACCGTCAGGGCTGTATATCATCACGCGAAGCGTGCATAAAAAGAACTTTCGCAATGATGATA
>JAZKYB010000167.1:0-3040 GCA_045611905.1 Acutalibacteraceae bacterium
GACATTTTGCTGCTCCTTTTCTATCTAATAGCAATATTTTGCTTAAAAATTCTAACATTAACAGTATAGACCATATAATAAAATATGTCAAGCATTGACTTTTACATACTTCTTTGTTAATATAGTAATTGTAGAAATTTGGCTTTATCGGAGGATAAAATAATGGAAAATTCAATGAAAAATATGGAAACCGTTGTTACCCTTGCAAAAGGTCGCGGTTTTGTATTTGCAGGCAGTGAAATTTATGGTGGTCTTGCAAACTCTTGGGACTACGGCCCCTTGGGTGTTGAACTTAAAAATAACATTAAAAAAGCTTGGTGGAAAAAGTTTGTACAAGAATGCCCTTACAATGTTGGCCTTGACAGTGCAATTATTATGAACCCTGAAACCTGGGTTGCATCAGGTCACCTTGGCGGCTTTTCCGACCCACTTATGGACTGTAAAAACTGTAAAACACGCCACCGTGCTGATAAACTTATTGAAGATTATGTTGCTCAAAACGGTCTTTCTGATAACCCTGCCGCTATGAGCGACAGCGAAATGGCTGAATATATTAAAGAACACAAAATCGGTTGTCCTGACTGTGGTTCACACGATTTTACCGACATTAGAAAATTTAACCTTATGTTTAAAACTTTCCAAGGCGTAACTGAGGATAGCACCTCTACCCTTTACCTTCGCCCTGAAACTGCACAAGGTATTTTTGTGAACTTTAAAAACATCGCAAGAACAACCCGTAAAAAAGTGCCTTTTGGTGTTTGTCAAATTGGTAAATCCTTCCGTAACGAAATTACCCCCGGCAACTTCATTTTCCGCACACGCGAATTTGAACAAATGGAACTTGAATTCTTCTGCAAGCCCGGCACCGACCTTGAATGGTTTGAATTTTGGCGTGGTTACTGCCGTGACTGGCTTTTGAATTTGGGTATGGACGAAAAATCACTTCGTCTTCGTGACCACGATAAAGATGAGCTTTGCTTCTATTCTAAAGCAACCACCGACTTTGAATTTTTATTCCCATTTGGTTGGGGCGAACTTTGGGGCGTTGCCGACCGTACAGATTACGACTTAACACAGCACGCAAACCATTCGGGCGAGAGTATGGAATATTTTGACCCCGAAACCAACGAAAAATATGTGCCATATGTAATCGAACCATCACTTGGTGCTGACCGTGTGCTTTTGGCTTTCTTCTGCAACGCTTATGATGAAGAAACCGATGAAAAGGGCGACACCCGTGTTGTTCTTCGCTTACACCCCGCACTTGCTCCTTTCAAAGCTGCTGTGCTTCCACTTTCTAAAAAGCTTTCAGACAAAGCAGGCGAAATTTATGCCGAACTTTCAAAATATTTCAATGTTGATTATGATGATGCCGGCTCTATCGGTAAGCGTTACCGCCGTGAAGACGAAATCGGCACACCTATCTGCATTACCTATGACTTTGATTCGGTTGAAGACGGTTGTGTAACTGTTCGTGACCGTGACACAATGGAACAAAAGCGTATTCCTATTACCGACCTTAAAGGTTATATCGAGGAAGTTGTTCAATTTTAAAGGAGAGGCAAAATGGAAACTATTTTCAGTATGATCGTTATGCTTATAGGCGGGCTTGTGTTCTTCCTTTTTGGTATGAACGTAATGTCAGGTGGGCTTGAAACAATGGCAGGTGGCAACCTTGAAAAAACCATGCGCAAAGTTACTTCAAACGACTTTTTAGGTTTTTTCCTTGGCTCAGGTATTACCATTGCAATTCAGTCCTCATCCGCTTTCACTGTTATGCTTGTTGGTCTTGTAAACTCGGGCATTATAGATTTTGCAAACACCTTTGGCATGATAATGGGCTCGAACGTAGGCACAACCCTTACCGCTTGGCTTTTAAGTCTTGCGGGTCTTGAAGGTAATTTCTTTGTAACACTTTTAAACCCTTCTACCTTTGCCCCGTTACTTGCGGGTATTGGTATTGTTATGCAAATGTTTTCAAAAAGCGATAAGAAAAAGCAACTTGGAAACATTTTTATTGGTTTTTCAATTTTAATTTGCGGTATGGACCTTATGAGCGATTCTATGGCGTCTGTCCGCACCCTTGACGGGTTTGATACCTTTTTATTGGCACTTAAAAGCCCCATTATAGCGCTTTTGGTTTCAACTGCGTTTACCGGTGTTATTCAATCCTCTGCCGCAACGATAGGTATTGTTCAAGCTTTGGCGCTTTCGGGCGGCATAACTTGGGAAATGGCAATTCCGTTAGTACTTGGCGCTAATATCGGCACCTGTGTGACCGCGCTTATTTCGGCTATTGGCACAAACAAAAATGCAAAACGCGTTGTTGTTATGCACTTTTCAGTAAACGTTTTTGGGTCAATTTTATGTATGATTATTATGTACGTAATGCGTGCCTTTGGCGTAAGCATTTTAAGCGCCGAAATCGCAATGGTTGGCGTTGCAATTGTTCACACCTTGTTTAACGCAATCAATACCGTTGTTTTACTTCCCGTTAAAAAGTTGCTTATTAAATTATGCGTTATGGTTGTTCCCGACAAGGAAGAAAAAACTCATACCGTATTTTTGGACGAGCGTATATTTAACAACTCGCCCCTTGCAATTTCAGAATGTCACCGTTTAGCAAACGAAATGGCGGAATATGCTAAAGAAGCAATTTCCACTTCAATTAAGCTTTTTGAAAAATATGACGAGGCAACTGCACAGCACCTAACCGAGCTTGAAACCCTTACCGATAAATACGAGGACAGGCTTAGCACCTATTTGGTAAGAATTAGCAGTAATAACCTTTCCAAAAACGATTCGCATGCCGTTGCGCGTATGCTTCATTCAATTGGTGATTACGAACGTATTAGCGACCACGCCTTAAATATTTGCAAGCTTGCTGAAGAAATGCACAAAAAAGGCATTCGTTTTTCAGATAATGCAAAGCAAGAGCTTACGGTTGTATCAGCCGCAATTAACGAAATTGTTGATTTAACCGTTACTTCATTCCAAAATGATAATGCGCAAATGGCAAGCCATGTTGAACCGCTTGAAC
>JAZKYB010000168.1:0-4465 GCA_045611905.1 Acutalibacteraceae bacterium
GATGCTGAAAGCCAGCATTTGCTTTACGGTTGATTTGCTTGGCTTTTTAACAATTTCACGCCAAAGTTTTTCTTTAAAGAAAATAAGCGAAGCGGTCAAACCGTCAGCCAGTGCAACCGATAAAACATAACCTGTAACGCCAAAATCAAATACGGCTAAAAACAAAATGTTTAAAACAATAACAAGTGCGGTGTTTACTATGCCCTGCACCGCAAAAAATGCGGTTTTATTTTTCGCACGAATAAACTGTGCACAAAGTGAATGATAGCAAGAAGCCATTGTGTAAACAATTATAAGCCATAAATATGACCGCATCTGCGGTGAAATTGCCAAAATTGGTGCAATTATTAAAAACAACAACCCACCAAGTGTTATTGTATAAAGCCCCGACGAAAAAACGCTTTTTTTATCGTGATTACTGTCAATGGCAAAACGAAAAACACCGTTTGTAATGCCAAGTGAAATTATTGGCAACAAAAGGTTGCAGGTTTGGGTTATAATGTCCGCCGTGCCATATTCGGCGGTGGTGAGATAACCCGTATAAAAACGCACCATAAAGAACACCAACAGCTTTGAGCCGATGGTGCCAAGACTTATAAGTGCGGTATTTGAAGCCAAGGTTTTGTATTTGTTCATAAAGTTATACTTCCCTTTATTTTACATCCTATTTATGATACTTTATTTTATTCAAACTGTCAAGTCGCCAGTTGTATATATCTGGCTGCGGCATAACCCACAGCACCGTTATACTGCACCAAATACCAGTCGGGCAAGGTGGCATAGACAACAACTTCTGACCCGTTGGGTATGCGCCCCACCACAAAAGCGTCAAGTGAAGGTCGTGTTCGCACGTTAAGATGACCGCCGTTTGTTGCAACATAACCAATGCGTATCGGCTGCGGTGTATTAAACGGTATGCCAAAATATTCAGTAAGTGACATAACAAGTGTGCGGGCAATAAGGTCGATATTATCCCTTATCCACTGTGCATCTTCCACATTATCGTGATAACCAATTTCAATTAACACGCCCGGCGCTTTCACCCTTGCAACCTCGCCAAGAGAAGTGGTGGGAACAGTTTTAACATTGTTAGGCAAAGGATAAACCATTTTAAAATTATTAACCAAAATATCGGCAAAGCGCTTACCCGATGCACTTGACGGATAATAATAAGCATCTATTCCCCGCGCGGTACCGTTGCCCGAGGCGGTTGCATTTGAATGAAGTGCCAAATGCAAATCGTAAATACCCGCATTAGACTGTGCAATAGCAGTAGCAGCCGTGCCTTCGGGATTGTTTCGCACAAACTGAATACCACTTGCCGCCAAATACGGCTCCATCGCATCGGCAACAAGGTTCATATAATATTCCTCGTTGCCACCACCTACATACGGGTTAAATTCTTGAGTTGAAGGGCTTAAATAAATTGTGGGCATAAAAAAACATCCTTTCATTTCAAAATATGAAACAAAAGGATGTGTTTATGTTAAATTTCAAGTTTTTGAGCAGATTTTTTGACAACCGACAAAAACCAACAGTAAAGGGCTTCACCCAGTTCTTGATAAATTGGGTCGCCGTCGTGCGAACAAAGCATTGCAAAGGTTTGGCCCATTCTTCTTTCCAAATCAAACCCACGGCGAAAAACCAAATAATAAAACGAAAAAGCGCCCGTGTCGGTAGAAGTTTTGTAAAGGTCGGCATCTTGCTGTTTCAAAGTGTCCAAAAAGCTTTTTTGAGCAACACCGCAAACAATATCATCATTTGCAAATTCTTCAAAACCAACTGTTGCAGTAAAAGAAATCAAAAGTCGTCTTTGAATTAAAATGTCATTTCCCATTTCATCCGAAAGCGGATTTTCGGCAGCGTCAGCAATAAATTCAAGCGCAACATCCCTACCCCACTGCTCAGCTTTTTTTTGCAAATCACTTTGCAACTTTTGCTGTGCTGCGAGGGCATTAAGATTTTTCTTAACATCAACTGATGGTTTGTCACCTACGATTTTAATGTCTTCATCTAAAAACAATTGAATCCACTCTTTTACTTTAAAGTTTTAAGGGCTTTTGCCAACTGGTCAGGGCAAGAAGTGCCTTTGAAACCGCATTTAATACCTTCAAGGCGGTCAATCACATCATCGACATGCATACCCACAACAAGTGCTGAAATCCCCTTTGTGTTACCGTTACAGCCACCCTCGAAGTAAACACTTTTAACGATTTCATCCTCAACCTCAATGGTGATTGTCCGACTGCACACTCCACTTGTTTTATATGATATTTTCATTTTAAATATTCCTATCTGTCTTTAAACTTATTACTTCTTACAGGATGGCGAAGCTTTCTTAATGCCTTTGCTTCAATTTGGCGGATGCGTTCACGTGTTACATTAAATTCCGAACCAACTTCTTCTAATGTGTGGCATCTGCCATCCATAAGGCCAAATCTCAAACGAATAACTGCTTCTTCACGTGGTGTAAGAGTTTTTAAAACATCGTCAATATCTTCATTTGTTATGGTTTTTAAAGCCGCTTCATCGGGTGCCAATGCATCTTCATCGCGGATAAAGTCCATAAGGCGAGAATCTTCTTCAGGACCAATTGGTGTTTCCATTGAAACGGGCTCTTGCGCTACACGCATAATTTCGCGCACACGTTCAACAGGTAAATCCATTGTTTCGGCAATAAGTTCTTCGCTTGGTTCTGAACCATTTTCGTGCAAAAGTTGGCTTTGAACTTTCTTAAGGCGGTTAATGGTTTCTACCATATGAACAGGAATACGAATAGTTCTTGCTTGGTCAGCAATAGCACGGGTTATAGCTTGTCTAATCCACCAAGTTGCATAGGTTGAAAATTTAAAGCCCTTTGTATGGTCGAACTTTTCAACCGCTTTAATAAGACCAACGTTACCTTCTTGAATTAAGTCAAGGAAGTACATACCACGACCAACATATTTTTTAGCAATGCTTACAACAAGACGAAGGTTTGCTTCGGTAAGGCGTTGCTTTGCATACTGACTGCCTTCGCTAATTTTAACTGCAAGTTCAATTTCTTCATCACTTGACAAAAGCGGAACACGGCCAATTTCACGAAGATAAACTTTAACCGGGTCATCAAGCGAAACATTATCAAGGTTAACATCATCAGTAATTTGTTCAACATCAACCTCTTTAAGTTCATCATCGGTTGGTTCTTCATCAAAGTCAAGTTCTAAAATTGGGGGTTCGGTGAAAAGCTCGTCAAAATCCTCGGGTGCGTTTTCAATATCGTGTATTGTTTCATCCTTTGGCTCAAGCTCTAAAAGCTCCTCGCTTAATAATTTTTCATCCTTTTTAGTTTCTTTCATATTCTTCTCCATTCTGCTTTTAATTGCCTTTATTCTTTTTATTGATAATATCCCGAAGTTGCGCCGCCCAATCTTCAACAGTTGTTTCAGATGGATTTGTGGCATTTAAAAGCATATTCTCTTCTAATATTACCGAAATGCAGTCTTTTAATACGGCTTTCGGGGTATTGCCGCCCTTGTTGCCGTTTTGAAGTGAGACTAAATAGCCAAGTTCGGCCGGTAAAAGTGTTTGAGCAAAAACCGAAATATCTAAATTTTTGCCATTTTCTAAAGTTTCTAAAATCAGTTCGTAAATTCGCCTGTTAAGTGAAGTTATCATCTTATCTATTGGCAAATTTTCTTTAACATCATTATAAAAATCGGGATGGTTTAACAAAATTGAAATTATCGTTTCTTCGGCTGCAGTTCCCTTTATCGAACGGCGCCTGTCAGGGTTGAGGTCATCCTTTGAAAATTTTGGATGTATAACCTTGTTAATTTCCGCCTTGCGCTGTGTGCGAACATTCTTTTTGCGAAGCTCGTCCACCCTTGCATTTAAAGCATTGCGTGAAACACCGTATTTATCAGAAAGTCGGCCAATATAAATATCTCGTGCCATAACATCATCGGTTGTGGCGATAATTTCGGCTGCCAAACTTAAATATTTAAGCCGTCCATCATCCGAATTTAAATCAAGCCCGTCAGCCGCCATTAAAAGTTTATATTCAATGTCGCTTACCGCACCTTCTAAAAGTGCTTTAAAACGGTCGGGCCCATTGGCTTTAATATATTCGTCAGGGTCCTTGCCATTTGGAATAACCACAACCCTAACAGAAAGACCTGTGTTTTCTAAAATGGCGCTTGCCCTTTTAATTGCCTTTTGCCCTGCGGCATCGGCGTCAAGCATTAAAATAATTTCTTTTGTGTAACGAGCAATTAAATTTGCTTGTTCACTTGTAAAAGCAGTACCCAAGGGCGCCACAACATTTTCAAAACCTGCTTGGTGAAGTGATATAACATCCATATTGCCTTCAACCAAAATCATTTTTTCGGCACAATGGCTTTTAGCAAAATTTATGCCAAAAAGGTTTTCACTTTTTTTATAAACGGGTGTGTCGGAAGTATTTACATACTTGCCGCCTTTTTTC
>JAZKYB010000169.1:0-5688 GCA_045611905.1 Acutalibacteraceae bacterium
TGTTTTTAATCTTAAATTCACGGGTTAAAAAGCGCTTTTCATAATGGATGTTTTCTTCGGTATTTTTGGCAATTTGCGCCATGGTTTTAACCGCTAAAACAGGATATTTGCCCGCAGCAGTTTCACCCGAAAGCATAATTGCGCTTGTGCCGTCATAAACGGCATTTGCAACGTCTGAAATTTCTGCACGGGTTGGTCGCGGGTTTTGAATCATAGATTCAAGCATTTCGGTTGCGGTTATAACACGCTTACCTAAAAGGCGGCATTTTGTAATGAGCTTTTTCTGAATTGCAGGCAATTCTTCAAACGGAATTTCTACACCCATATCACCACGGGCAATCATAATACCGTCACATTCTTCGCAAATTTCGTCGATATTATCAACGCCCGAACGATTTTCAATTTTTGCAATAACACCAATGTTTTCGGCTTTGTTTTCCTTTAAAAATTCTTTAATATCAATTAAATCTTGGCGACATGAAACAAAAGAGCAAGCAATAAAATCAATATCATTTTTAATGCCAAACAAAATATCAAGTTTGTCTTGTTCGCTTAAATAAATTTGTTTTAAATGCTTGTTTGGAAAGCTCATGCTTTTACGGTTTGAAAGCTCACCACCGATAAGCACTGTGCAGTTAATATCCGTGTCGGTTGTGGCGTCAACCTGGAAGGTTAAAAGACCATTATTTAAAAGGATTTTATCACCTTTTGAAAGTTCGTTAGGCAAATTTTTATAATTGACCGAAACTATGCTTTCATCACCCTCAACTTCAACAGTTGTGAAGGTAAATTTATCACCATCATTTAAAAATATTTTCTCATTTTTAAAGGTTTTAATTCGGTATTCGGGGCCCTTTGTATCAAGCATAATTGCAATTGGCGCACCCATTTTTTCGCGCACTTTTTTCACAAGTTCAATGCTTTTTAAATGGTCTTCGTGAGTGTTGTGCGAAAAATTAAGGCGCGCAACATTCATACCCGCTTTTACCATTTCGGTAACCGTTTCTTCATTTCGGCAAGCGGGACCCAAAGTGCAAACGATTTTAGTTTTTCTAAACATATTCATCACCACATATTATTTTACCACATTTTTTCAACATAACAATAGAAAAATCACTAAATTTTATATATTTTCAACCACATTTTAAAAATCCTTCAAAAACCCTTGCAAATTTTTAGAATATATAGTATTATAAGTTAGTTAATTTTGTTAAGGAGACTCTCATATGCAAAGCTATTTAGAAATGAACAAATCAGAGTTAGAGGCAGAATTTTCTGCCGTTAAATCAGAATACGAAAAACTGCGTGCAATGCATTTATCGCTTGATATGTCACGAGGCAAGCCCGGTTTTGATAATATGGACATAAGCCAAAAAATGTTTGACCTTGTTGGAAACGACACCGGTTTTAAAAATATTGATGGCATTGATTGTAGAAACTATGGTGGTCTTGACGGCCTTACCGAAATGAAAAGGATTTTTGCCGACATTTTAGAACTTGACCCAAATCAAATCATTGTTGGTGGTAATTCATCACTTAACATGATGTTTGACACCGTTGCCCAAGCAATGACACACGGCTTAGGGGCTGAACCTTGGTACGAATGCAAAAAGCGCAAATTCCTTTGCCCATCACCCGGTTATGACAGACATTTTGCTATTACCGAATATTTCGGTTTCGAACTTATCACCATTGAAAGTGACGAAAACGGTCCAAATATGGATGAAGTTGAAAAATGGGTTAAGGACCCTGATGTTAAGGGTATTTGGTGCGTACCAAAATATTCAAACCCTGTTGGTAACACCTATTCCGATGAAGTTGTAAAGCGTATGGCCCGTTTAAAGCCCGCCGCTTCCGACTTTAAGATTTTTTGGGATAATGCCTATGTTATTCATGACCTTTATGATGACGGCGATACACTTTTAAACATTTATACCGAATGTGTAAAAGCCGGCAATCCCGATTTACCAATTATCTTCACATCTTCTTCAAAGGTTACCTTTCCCGGTGCCGGTGTTGCGGTTGAAGCGGCAAGTCCAAACAATGTTGAACTTTTGAAAAGCAGAATGAAGTTCCAAACAATTGGCCCCGATAAGTTAAACCAACTTCGCCATGCACGTGTTTTCGAAAATGCACAAGCAGTTAAAGACCACATGAAAAAACATGCCGAAATTTTAAGACCAAAATTTGAAGCGGTTTTAAAAGCGCTTGACACACTTGAAGGCAAGGAAATTGCTACCTGGACAAAACCAAAAGGCGGTTATTTTATATCGCTTGATGTAATGGAGGGCTGTGCAAAGCGTGTTGAACAGCTTTGTGCAAATGCAGGTATGATTTTAACACCTGCAGGCGCTACCTATCCCTATGGTAAGGACCCCAAAAACAGCAATTTAAGAATTGCACCTTCTTACCCATCAGTTGCAGAAATTGAAAAAGCTTCCCTTGTGCTTTGCACCGCTGTTAAATATGCGGCGCTTGAAAAACTTTTAAATAATTGACTTTGTTCAGTTATTTTAGTATAATATATAAATCACAATTGTAGTGGAGGATTACTATGAAGTCCAAAAAGAAAGGCATTATGCCGTTTATAGTGGTTGTAATCTTGATTTTAGCGCTTACCTTTACCGCTTTCTTCGGGATTAAAAACTATTACGGCGACACAGAACTTGTTTATTTCAAAGGCGCTAAAGATATCCGTTGGGGTATTGACATCCGTGGTGGTGTTGAAGCAGTTTTCTCACCCGACAAGGAAGGTATCAAAATCACTGACGACGATATCAATGCCGCAAAAACAATCCTTGAAACTCGTCTTGTAAACCAAAATATTACAGACTATGAAATCTATGCAGACAAAGCAAACCAACAAATTATCGTTCGTTTCCCATGGGCAGCAGACGAAAGCGATTTTGATGCTGCAGCTGCAGTGCAAGAACTTGGCGCAACTGCACTTTTGAAATTCTGTAAAGACGAAGATTCATCAAAAACCATTTTGACCGGTTCGGATGTTAAGAAAGCAACTCCCGCTTATCAACAACTTGAAAGCGGCGAATATTCTTACCTTGTTGAGCTTGAACTTAAAGACAGCGGTAAAGAAAAGTTTTCAACCGCAACCAAAGAACAACTTAACAAAACCATCTCTATTTGGATGGATGACACAATGATTTCGGCCCCAACCGTTAACGAACAAATCACTGACGGTAAAGCTATTATCACTATGTCAGGTGGCACTGCAGAAGAAGCCGAAGCACTTGCCGATAAAATTAACGCAGGTTCACTTCCCTTTGCTTTAACTGTTGATGACAGCAAGCTTCAAGTTATTTCACCAACCCTTGGTAATGATGCTCTTAATGTAATGGTTATTGCAGGTTCTATTGCATTTGCACTTGTTTGCTTACTTATGATTGCACGTTACCGCATCAATGGTTTTGTTGCTTCTCTTGCACTTTTGGGCCAACTTGCAGGTTCTATTGCTTGCATTTCAGGTTATTTTGCGGGTGTTGACAGCTTCACTTTAACCATTCCCGGTATTGCAGGTATCATCCTTTCTATCGGTGTTGGTGTTGACTGTAATGTTATTGCGGCCGAACGCATTCGTGACGAATTTGAAAAAGGCAAAACAATTGATGGCGCTATCGATTCGGGTTATAAAAACTCACTCAGCGCTATTATCGACGGTAACGTTACCATCGTAATCGTGTCTATCGTACTTATGGGTGCTTTTGGTACTCCCGACAGCATACTTGCACAAATCTTCTCACCCATTATGTCACTCTTCGGCACATCAATTACAGGTTCTATTTACTCATTTGGTTACACCCTTTTAGTTGGTGTTATCTTCAACCTTATCATGGGCGTTCTTGCTTCCAAGATTATGATTAAGGGCATTTCAAAAATTAAAGTTTTAAGAAATCCCGCTTTTTACGGAGGTAAGAAAAATGCGTAATTTTAATATTGATTTTAATAAAACATTAAAGCCCGTTTTAATTATTTATACCGCAATTTTTGCTATTGGTATTATTTGGGCAGCTATTTTTGGCGTAAAGCTTGATATTAACTTCTCAGGCGGCGCAAAGGTTTCTTACTCTTACACGGGCGAACTTGCAGAAAAAGACATTACTGCTGTTGTTGACGAAAAGCTTAATAAAGAATATACTTTCACCAAATCCACATCTCTTGCAGGTGATACACAAAGCTTTGAAATTTCACTTGCAGGTAAAAATGCACTTTCTGCAAAAGAACAAGAAGCATTAACCAAGGCCTTGACCGAAAAGTTCAAGGACAACAAAATCGAAGTATATAACTCCAACTCGGTTAGCCCAACAATTGCAGGTTCCTTCTTTGCAAAAAGTATGGTTGCTGTTTTAATTACAGCAGTTTTGGTTGTAATTTATGTTGGTTTCCGCTTTAGAAAAATTGGTGGTATTTCCGCTGCATTAACCGCATTTTTGGCACTTATTTTTGATGTGCTTATCACCTTCTTTGCTTGCATATTCTTTAGACTTCAAATTGATTCCAACTATATTGCAGTTGTTCTTACAATGCTTGGTTATTCACTTAACGACACCATCGTTATTTATGACCGTATTCGTGAAAACGAAAAATTCAATCCCGAAATGGAAATTGGAAAGCTTGTTAACTTAAGTATTAATAAGGTTATCATTCGTAACATTGTAACAACCGCAACCACCCTTTTGGCCGTTGCAACAATTATTGTTGTTTCCGAAATTTACGGTCTTACAACACTTCGCACTTTTGCAATTCCAATGGTATTTGGTCTTTTATCAGGTGCTGTTACTTCATTGTTTGTTTCCGGTCCTGTTTGGGTTATTTGGAAGCGCAGCCGCACTGCAAAAGGCAAAAAATAAACCTTTTAAAAATGAAAAGCTTGGTAGAAATTCTGCCAAGCTTTTTTATTTTCACCTTTCATATTGACAACAAAAGCTACATATTGTATAATACATTTAACAATTAGGTTAAATGTTAAATGAGGTGTAATTATGGCTTTGCAAAAAACCTTAAAGGCCCTTGCCGACCCTATAAGGCGGGATATACTTAATATGCTTAAAAAAGGGCCTTTATCTGCGGGTGAAATTGCCGCAAGGTTTTCGGTTACCGATGCTTCAATTTCACGCCATTTGTCTGTTTTAAAGGATGCTGACCTTATAAGAGATGACCGAAAAGGCAAATTTATTTATTATGAAATAAATGTTTCGGTTTTGGAAGAAACTTTATTATGGATTAGCGGCTTGAAAGGAGAAAATGAAGATGCTTAAAAAGAATTGGCTTAAAATATTAATTTCGTGTTTATTTACCCTGTCACCCATTGCTTTTGGGCTTATTATTTGGAACAAATTACCTGAAGTGATGGCAACCCATTGGGGCGCTGACGGCACCGCTGATGGTATGTCTTCACGTGGGTTTGCGGTGTTTGGTTTGCCGACAATTTTGCTTTTATTAAACATTTTTGCAATATTTATCAGTTCGCTTGATAAGAAAAATAAAAACAAAAACACCAAAGCGTATAATATGGTTTATTTTATTATTCCAATAACTTCAATTTTTGCAAACGCAATGATTTATTCGGCCGCATTTGAAAAAATTTGGGATTGGTCGGCTTTGTTCCCTGTATTTATCGGCATTTTATTTGCCGTAATGGGTAACATCACCCCGAAAATCAGACAAAACACC
>JAZKYB010000170.1:0-2664 GCA_045611905.1 Acutalibacteraceae bacterium
TCTAACTTAATAAATATAATTCTTTCAAATTTGCCCTTTTCGGCATCCTGAATCATCCTTTGCAGTTCGGGGCGGTTCTTTATCAGTTTGCGCCCGGAAACACCTTCATCAATATACCATTCAACAATTTTCATATTGTTCTTTTCGGCATATTCAGTTAGTTTCATTTTTTGGGCATCTAGTGAAAGACCATGCAATTTTTGTTCTTGCGTTGATACCCTGACATAAGCCGCCACGGATTCAAGCCGTATAACATTATAAGGCGCTTTTTCAAATTCTTCCTTTTCCATCGTTTTCCACTTCCTTATGTTTTTTTCTTGGTGCTAAGTTTGGTTTAGCGCATCACCCCCTATAATTCAATGTGTAACTTCTTCCGGATTTGGTTCTTTGAATTTTACCTTCTTTCAACAAAGCATAAACAATGTCAGTGGCGGCAGCACGGCATATTTCGTCATCAAATAATTTCCAAAAATCAGATTGTAAAATGCCATCATTTTCTTTCAAAAGAAGAATAACATCAGATTTCATTTCAATTATTTTTCTTTGTTTTTCTTCTTCAAACCTTTGCTTTTGATAATATTTTTCTTGTAATTCTTCAAGATTTGCGGTCAATTCTTCTAATTCTTTTTTCCTTTCGGCAAGGTAGCTGGGCGAAATTAATATTTCACAGAACCAAAATTCAAAACATTCACCTTTTGATTTACAAAGTTTTTCAACATCTTCAAGATATAGAACAAAAGATTTCAAAGCGGCATACTGCTCTTTTGGGGTGTCATGTTTAGAATCAAGCCACATATTCAAAAAGTGGGAATATTCAGCGTTGATTTGGTCAACAAAATCTTTGTTGCGATATATCCAGCCGAAAGGCAATTCGCCTTCTTTTGTTAAATATTCAAAGTCGGTTGGCTCTACTTCCTTTTTATTTTTTATAAAATCAAAAAATCCCATTAAAATACTTCCTTTATAACTTTTTAAATATATTTGTTTAAATTTTGAATAATTTTTGACAATCCCATAATTAACTTTAATTCGTCACAGCAAAACAGTATACTTTTTTTAAACAAGCACAAACACTTGTTCTGCCCCGGATCAATGAAAGGATGATTCCCCTATGAAAGAAAACTATGTTATTGAAATTATCAAATTATTAGAACAATGCAACGATATATCGTTGCTTGACCTTATCCACAAATTACTTGAAAAAACTGTTTAACATCCTTGCAACAACATCTGCAATAGCGGTGTTGTTGTTTTATTTAACTGCCATATTGTTTTTAAACAATTCTTTTTGTTCAGCAAGTCTTTCTTCAAAATTTTGTTTTATGTCTGAAATTCTTGTTTCATAGCATTTTTGAACATCAGATATGCGAAGTTCACACAAAGTCTTTAAATCCTCGATTCTTTCTTCGTATGATTTTATTATATCTGCAATTCTCATTTCATAGGTTTCTTTAAGTGAAACCATACTATTAACTTCAATTTCTTTTTTCTTTTCATAACCAACAAGTTCATCAAGGCTGCCACCTAACGCTGTAACAAGTCTTGTAATAGTGCCAAACCTTGCATCAGGTGTTTTGCCTGAAAGGATATTTCGCACGGTTTGAAGTGGAATGCCGCTTTGGTTTGCAATATCTTCATAAGAAAAATTGCCTGTTGTTTTAAGTGCAAGTATATATTCTCTTGCTTTTTCTGTTGAAACTTCCATTTTAATCACCTTTTAAAAAAATTTAATACTTTTAACACCAAATTTAAACAGTTGAAAATCAAATTTGATTACCAAAAATCTAAATTTGAGTATTGATTATTTGCTGAAAATTCTTTACAATTTCTTCAGCAAAACACCGAAGAAGAATTATAAAGAAAGAAGATACCCTATGAAAGAGTACATCACCGAAATTAACACCCTTTTACCTTATGCAGACCTTGACTTGCTTGACCTTATTTTGCATATTTTACAAAAGAGTGTTGAAAAACCCGACAACATTACCCCTTCAAAAGAACCTCTACAATCTGCTTGACACTTGCGAGCTGTTCAGGCTTTAGTTTATCAAGACTTTCGACTAAATCAAAAAATTCTTTATCTGATCTTAATCTCAGAACAATGTCTGCTGTGGCATTGTTCTTTTTTTGTACTTCTTCCCAATTCATCAAATAAGCAACAGTTACACCCAACACTTCTGCAAACTGAACAATTTTACTTTGTGGAATATCAACCTTGCCATTTTCAATTTTGCCTATTGTTGAATGATTTGAATATTTCATTTTTGCTGCCAAATCCCTTTGTGACCATCCCAATTCAGTTCTTTTGGCTTTTATTTTTTCACCAATATTCATTTAATGCACCGCCTTTTTACTTATTATAGCGGTTTGGTTCATAAAAATCAACAAATTTATTTATTTTTTTCAAAAAAGGGGTTGACATTTCCATAAAAGCAATTATAATGAATTTTGACAGGTTCATCAAATGAACCAAACACTTGAAAGGTGGTGAAAATAATGAACAACACAGCTTTACTTGAACAGAAAATCAAAGAAAGTGGCAAGAAAAGAAATTATCTTGCCGAAAAAGTCGGGCTTTCTTATGCTGGATTCCGTAATTGTGTGACCAATAAAGCGGAATTCAAATCTTCGCAGATTGATATTCTTTGTGAGGAATTGAACATT
>JAZKYB010000171.1:0-7971 GCA_045611905.1 Acutalibacteraceae bacterium
AATATCTGGTAAAATGGCACGATTGGCAATAGTCTTGAACCGAGGGAGGCGTGTACTTTTACAACAGAGTAAAAGCAAAAAATATTTCCGTAAAGCGGGAGGTGCCGTTATGAGAGTTAAAATCACACTTGCTTGCACAGAGTGCAAACAACGCAACTACAACACAATGAAAAACAAGAAGAACGACCCCGACAGACTTGAAATGAACAAGTACTGCAGGTTCTGCAAAAAGCACACCCTTCACAAGGAAACAAAGTAGGAGGCAGCATGATGAAACTTGTAAATAAAATTTGTCAAATCGCTGCTGTTGTTTTCGGTATTGGTGCACTTGTAATGTTTTTCATGCCCTTTGTCACCTTTACAGCTGACAAAATCTCTGAAACCTATATTGCTGCTCAGTTGGCATTAGGTACTAAGGTGGATTTTGCCGGTACTGTATATGACATGGCAAAATCTGCAAAGCTTTTATTTGTTTTCTTACTTACTGCATTTGCAGGGGTTTTAAGCATATTCGGCTTTAAGAGCAAGGGCATTCGTTACACAGTTTCAGGCGTAAGTCTTTTTAATGCCATCTTTATGTTGGTTTTGGCTTTGTCTGCAACAGGCAAATTTATCGATAAGCGTCCATTACCCAACATCACAGGTGTTGATTACACTATTTGGGTAACAATTGCAGTTGTTGTAGCTTTCTTATTCGCTGCATTTGCAATTGCTTATTTGTTTATTGATGATTATCTTGAAGTTATAGCTTCGGATGGTACAAAGAAAACAATTTTGTATCGTGTTATCCATTTCCTTAGAGATTATAAGAGCGAAATTAAGAAGATTGTTTGGCCAAATTACAAGGATGTTATTAAAAACACCGGTATAGTTTTGATTATGTGCGCAGTTGTAGGCGTTTTAATCTGGGCTGTTGACTTTGGTTTGGGTAAACTTATCGAATTGATTTTAAACAGCGTTAAATAATCCTTGGAGGTAAATCATGTCTGAAACAAAAGAAGCAAGATGGTATGTTGTCCATACCTATTCAGGATATGAAAACAAGGTAGCAAGCGACCTTGCCACAATGGTGGAAAGTCGCGGTATGCAGGATTTAATACAAGATATTAAAATCCCAATGGAAACCGTAACCGAAATTAAGGAAGATAAAATTCGCGAAGTTGAGCGTAAAATTTTCCCCGGTTATGTGTTAATCAAAATGATAGTAACCGACGACAGCTGGTATGTTGTAAGAAACATCCGTGGTTGTACAGGTTTTGTGGGTCCGGCTTCGAAGCCCGTTCCCCTTACCGATGAAGAGGTTGCTGCCCTTGGCGTAGAAAAGCACAGCGTTGAGGTTGGTTATAAGGCCGGCGATATTGTTAAAATTATCAGCGGTCCGTTGGAAGGATATACAGGCACAGTTAAAACAGTTGATACTGAAAACAACAATGTTTGTGTGGTTCTTTCAATGTTTGGCAGAGAAACTCCGGTTGAGTTAGAACTTGACCAAATCTCTATCGAAAACGATTAAGTTAATACGCAGAAATGCTTATTAAACCCCGACACAAGAAAGTGTCACGGTGGGAGGGACGGAATATGACCGCCCCGCCAGGTATCAGAAATTAAGATACTGTTACCACGAATTATGGAGGTGCAAATAAAATGGCTCAAAAAATTACTGGCTACATTAAGTTACAAATCCCCGCAGGTAAAGCAACACCAGCCCCACCTGTAGGTCCTGCTCTCGGTCAACATGGTGTTAACATCATGGCTTTCACCAAGGAGTTTAACGAAAGAACAAAGAACGATGTTGGTCTTATCATCCCTGTAGTAATTACAGTTTATGCTGACCGTTCATTCAGCTTCATCACAAAAACTCCACCTGCAGCTGTTCTTATTAAGAAAGCTTGCGGTATTGAAAGCGCATCTGGCACACCTAACAAAACTAAGGTTGCAAAAATCACAAGAGAGCAAGTACAAAAAATCGCTGAAACAAAAATGCCCGACTTAAACGCTGCTTCTATCGAATCTGCTATGAGCATGATCGCTGGTACAGCACGCAGCATGGGTATTGAAGTTGTAGATTAGTTCTCTCTCGTGGGAGGAAAATTCCGATTAACCACTTGGAGGTAAAAAATGAAACACGGTAAAAAATATAATGAAACCGCAAAGCTTATTGAAACAGGTAAGCTTTACGATGTTAACGAAGCTGTAGAATTGGTTGTTAAAACCGCTACTGCAAAATTCGACGAAACAGTTGAAATTCACGTTCGTTTGGGTGTTGACTCACGCCACGCTGACCAACAAGTTCGCGGCGCTGTTGTTCTTCCAAACGGTACTGGTAAAAAGGTTAGAACCTTAGTTATCGCTAAAGGTGACAAAGCAGATGCTGCTTTGGCTGCTGGTTCTGACTATGTTGGCGCAGAAGAAATGATCGCTAAAATCCAAAACGAAAACTGGCTTGACTTTGACGTTGTTATCGCAACACCTGATATGATGGGTCTTGTTGGTCGTCTTGGTAAGGTTTTAGGCCCACGTGGCTTAATGCCTACTCCTAAGGCAGGTACTGTTACTCCTGATGTTGCTAAGGCAGTTACCGAAGCAAAAGCAGGTAAGATTGAATACCGTCTTGATAAAACAAACATCATTCACTGCCCAATTGGTAAAGTATCTTTCGGTGCAGAAAAAGTTCAAGAAAACTTTGACGCTTTAATGGGCGCTATTGTTAAGGCAAAGCCCGCTGCAACCAAAGGCCAATATGTTAAGTCTTGCACTCTTGCAACTACTATGGGCCCCGGCGTGAAGATCAATGTTGCTAAATTTGGCAACTAATTAAATTAAAAGAAAAATGGGTATTTTCAAGTTTTACTTGCAAATACCCAATTTTTATATTCCGAGGTTTTTATGAATAAGAAAAAAATGTATGTTTTAAGTGTGCTGACCCTTTTATGGACCTGGTTTATCTTTTCAATGTCGTTAAAGGTCGGGGAAGATTCCGGCAAGCTAAGTGGTGGGCTGCTTAATATTGTACTTGACATAATTTCACCCTTGTGGGAAAATATATTTGGCCCCATAACCGATGATGGCGTTGTGCTTTTTCATCATTTCATAAGAAAAGCGGCGCATTTCACCGAATTTTTGGTGCTTGGTATTTTGTCGTTTGCAACCATATTAAATTTTGAAAAAACAAAATTTAAATGGCTTGTTGCACTGTCGTACGGCACAGTTGTTGCGGTGTTTGATGAAACCTTGCAACTTTTTGTTGAAGGTAGAGCAGGCAGAATAACCGATGTATTCATTGATTTTTGCGGTGTATTTACGGGCGTAATACTAATGGCGTTATTTTTAAAAATCAGAGGTGGAAGTTTTGGAAAATGTAATAAACGCATTAAAGCGAAATAATATAAATGTTATTTCTTGCAAAACAAAGGAAGAAATACCCCAAATTGTTGAAGGCATGCTTTTTGAAGGCGCTAAAATTTCTTCGGGTGGTTCGGTTTCGCTCGTTGAAAGCGGCGTTTGGGATGTTATAAATAACCCTTGTTATAATTTTTACAACCGCAATAAACCCGGGATAACCCCCGAAGAGCAACAACAAGTTTTTAAAGAAGTTGTTGGTTGTGATTTTTATTTTTGTTCGGCAAATGCTGTTACAAAAAAGGGCGAACTTTTAAATGTTGACGGTTTTTGTAACCGAATTTCCGCCATAGCTTTTGGCCCCAAAAAAGTTATTATGGTGGTTGGCAAAAATAAAATTGTTGAAAATTTAAACGATGCATTTTTGCGTGTAAAAAAGGTTGCCGCCCCTAAAAACTGTGTGCGCCTTGGAATTGACAACCCTTGCGCCAAATTGGGGCATTGTGTGTCACTTTTAAACAGTGACAACCCTGATTTTGCGGACGGTTGCAGTAATCCACGCCGCATTTGTGTAAATTATCTTATAAGCGGTATGCAACGCAATAATGGCCGAATGACTGTTATCTTATGTGATGAAGATTTAGGATATTAAAAAATAAACCCACTTAGCTAATGCTAAGTGGGTTTTGTCATGGTTGTTATTTTAAAAATCCGTTTACAATTTGTTCTTCGGCTTGTTGTTCTGAAAGGCCTAATGTCATAAGTTTTATAAGTTGTTCGCCCGCAATTTTACCAATTGCCGCTTCGTGAATAAGGGCAGCATCAATGTGGTTTGCGGTGATTTGGGGAAGGGCTGAAACATGTGCATCATCCATAATAATGGCATCACATTCGGTGTGACCTGTACAAATGTTGTTGCCGTTAATGCGTGAAACAAAAAGCTGATTCGATTTATCTTTGGCAACCGAACGGGAAATTACATTAGCGCTTGAATTTTCGCCGTCGAGGTCAACCGTAAAGTCGGTTTCGGCATATTGACTGCCGTGTGTCATAAGCTTTTCTTTAACAACGAGTGTTGCATTGTCGGCAAGGCGTGCTTTGGTTATGCGCTTTGTTGAATCAATGCCTTTAATTTGGGTGGTTTCCATTTCCATATAACCGCCGTTATCAATGTTGATAACAGTTGTGGGGTTCATATTTTTACCACCTTCGCCGTCACCTTCACCAACATGCTTTTCAACATATTTTACCTTGGCGTTTTTGCCAACGAAAAAGGTGTGAATACCGTCATGGCGTGATTCTTCGCTGCCACAGTTGTGGATACCGCAACCTGCAACAATTTCAACATCACAGTTTTCACCAATTATAAAATCGTTATAAACCATTTCCTGAAGACCGCTTTCGCTAATGATTACAGGAATGTGGATTTTTTCGTTTTTGGTGTTTGGTTTAATAATAATTTCAATGCCCGAAACACCGTCTTTTTCTTTTATGTCAACATTTTCGGTAATGTGACGTGATGAAAGAGCGCCGTTTGCACGAATGTTGAATGCACCCGATGGTGTGCCGTCGATATCGGCAATCATTTTCAAAAGTTCTTTTTCTGTGTTATTCATCAAATCACACCTCCATTGCATCAGTCAGCACTTTGCAGGCGGCATCTGCAGCGTGTAAGAGAGATGGCAAAATTTCATCCTTTTTACCTTCGTCCTTTACGCTTCCGTTTGCAATAACCACTACCTTATCGGCAATATTTAAAATGCGTTCCTGGTGTGAGATAATTATAATGCTTCCGCCAAGTGTATTATGCATCTTTTCGAAAACTTTTATTAAACTGTTAAAGCTCCAAAGGTCGATACCGGCTTCGGGTTCGTCAAAAATTGAAACTTTGGTAGAGCGTGCCAAAACGGTTGCAATTTCAATTCTTTTAAGTTCGCCACCTGAAAGGGAAGCGTTAACTTCACGGTTGATATAATCCCTTGCACAAAGGCCAACCTGTGACAAATAACCGCAAGCTTTTGCCACATCGATTTCTTCGCCTGCGGCAAGACTTATAAGGTCATAAACGGTAATACCTTTGAAACGAACGGGTTGTTGGAAAGCAAAGCTAATGCCTTGTTGTGCGCGTTCGGTAATAGAAAGGTTTGTTATGTCTTTACCGTCTAAAATAATTTGGCCTGATGTTGGGGTGATAATACCTGCAATAATTTTTGCAAGGGTTGATTTACCGCCGCCGTTTGGGCCGGTAATTACCACAAATCCGTCATCAATTTTAAGGTTTACATCCTTTAAAATTTGCTTTTCGTTGCCGTCTTCGGTTTCGGCAGAAAAGCAGATGTTTTTAAGTTCTAACATATATCCTCCGATATTTTTTCAATTTTCCAATAATATTTTCGTTTAGCGGTTGGAAAGTCGCTTAAAATGTTATGTTCGGGGTCATAAAAAGTGCCGTCATAATAAAGTGACCAATGCCAACAGCGTGGTGTTTCTAAGCTTAAAAGCGCAATTTTGGGAAGTTCGCTTTTATTATCCACCGCTATTCTTTTATTTTCCACACGAAAGCCGTTTTTATTTAAAAAATCAAGCATTTCGCAAAGTTTGGTTTCTTTTTCGTTGTTTAAGGTTTTAACAACTTCTGACACAGGTATGCCCGTCAGCATTGCTAAAACCGCTTGTCCGCATTGAAGTGGGGTTGGTTCGTGTATATAATTTATCATAATGTTGCTAACTTTTCTGTTAATGTAATCATTATTGGCAGGGTAACAAGGGATAATAATGTGCTAATGGAAACAAGGTTAACCGAAAGTTCGGTATCGCGCCCATATTTTGCTGAAAACATTGTGGTGTTTGCAGCAACAGGGGCAGCACTTGAAATTGCAAGCGAAATAAGCATAGTGCCCTTTATACCGCAAAGCCACATAAGCACAATAACTAAGGCCGGCAAAATTATTAAGCGCAGCAATAAGGTTAAAATGCATTTAATATCGGTAAGACCTTTTAAAACATTTGAATGCGCAAGGTGAAAACCGATAATTATCATGGGAAGTGGGGTGTTAATTGCTGAAATCAATGTGATTGGTTCGCTTATAATATAAGGTACGGGAATTGAGAAAAAGAAAATTATAAGACCAATTATAATTGCCAAAATCGCGGGCCGTGTAATAATTTTTAAAGGTTTAAGTGACTTTTTGTCACCGCTCATAATTCTAAGTCCCCAGGTCCAAACAAAAGCGTTGGTAACAGCAATAAAGGTTGAGCCCAAAAACACACCGTCATCACTTAAAAGTGCAAACTGCAGCGGCAATGCCATAAAACCGCAGTTTGAAAAAACGGTGGCATACCGCAAAACCGCTTGGCGATTTTCGTTTTTATCCTTTAAAAAAATTAAACTTAAAACTAAAAAGATAAGATGAATTAAAACACCCAAAAGAAAACTTAACAAAAAATCCTTAAGGTCACTTTTGTTAAATTCACGAAAAAACGATTTAACAATAACACAGGGTGTTACTAAAATTAACACCAAATCGGTCATACCGCTTACTATTTTGTGGTCTAATATTTTTGCTTTTGCAAGTAAAAAGCCGAGCGATATTAGAATAAACAATATAATAATCTGTGTTAATACATTGATAAACATTATTTCACGCTTTCTATAAACTTCTTAAAGGCGTCAAGACCTTTTTGGTTGCGTTTATAAACGCCGGCGTCTTCAAGTACTTTTGAGAAAACAATACCAATTTCCTTTTTAATAATATTGCCAATGTTTTCTTTATTAAGGTTTTGATATTTTGCTTTGATTTCTTCTGCCCAGTCAGCATGCTTTGCAAGTGCTTCATCATTTGTGATGTCACGATTTTCTAAAATGGCAACTTCTAAATCAGCCATTTCTTGCTTTAAGCGGCCGGGTAAAACTGCAAGACCCATAACTTCAATAAGACCGATGTTTTCTTTTTTAATGTGGTGCTTTTCTGCGTGTGGATGGTAAACGCCCATTGGATATTCTTCGGTGGTGATGTTGTTGCGAAGCACAAGGTCAAGCTCGAAATTATCACCGCGCTTGCGGGCAATCGGGGTAATTGCGTTGTGCTTTTCACCATCGGTTTCGGCAAAGATAAAGGCATCTTCGTCGGTATAATTTTCCCAAGCGTTTAAAATTTTGCCGCCAAGTTCAATCACTCGGTCACAGTCGGAGCCGTTTAAACGGATTACAGACATTGGCCACTTAACAATACCTGCTTTTACATCTTCAAAGCCGTCAAAGGTAACTTCACATTCTAAATCGGCTTTGGCCATTGCAAATGTGTAATTGCCGCCTTGGAAATGTTCGTGCGCTAAAATTGAGCCGCCAACAATTGGAAGACCTGCGTTTGAGCCAATAAAATAATGTGGATATGTTTTTACAAAGTCAAAAAGCTTTTTAAATGTGGTAACATCAATTTTCATTGGTGTGTGTTCACCGTTAAAAGCAATGCAATGTTCATTATAATAAACATAAGGTGAATATTGCCAAAACCATGGTTCGCCGTTTAATGTAACGGGAAGGATGCGGTGGTTTTGACGTGCGGGGAAGTTAATGCGGCCGGCATAACCTTCACATTCCTTACAAAGCAAGCATTTGGGATAACTTGACTG
>JAZKYB010000172.1:0-1881 GCA_045611905.1 Acutalibacteraceae bacterium
CCTAAATCTTTAACAAGTTTAAAGTCTTCTTTGCTTGCCCTTATCCATGTGGTAATTTCGGGAAATTTAAGACCTAATTCTTGGCACTTTTGAATTGCTTCCCTGTCCTTTTTGCTGTAAACAAAAAATTCAGTTTGGCGAATAATACCAAACGGGCCGCCAAGCTTTGACATAAGCTTATAAAGGTCAACAATTTGTTTTACTGTGTAAGGTTCTACCGACTGTTGACCGTCACGCAAAGACGTATCGGTTATCCAAATTTCTTCAGGCATACCCATTGGCACACGGCGGTGGTTAAAGGCAACCTTCGGCACAGAATCGTAAGAATAAATATCACGATAAAGATTTGGCTCAGCCACATTTTGAAGTTCGTATTTATAAATTTTTTGCTCAAGCAAATTTGTCTTATTAGAAAGTTCTAACAAATTTATCACTCCTTGTACTATTGTATACAATTATACTTGTTTATATGTCTTTTGTCAATAATTTATCAATAGAAAAACCGCCTAAAAAGGCGGTTTTTATGCTAAATTTCAATTTTTTCCTGCAAATTATTAAATTCTTTCAAATATTCGGTATTTACATTAACAATATAACGCTTTTTCTTTTGGGCATAATTAAGCGTATTTCGCGTGCCACCTTGCTTTCCGTCATACCAAGTAACAACATAGTCGCTGTTGTCAACCATATATTTGTTGCGGTTTTGATAACACCCGGCATGATATTCTTTTGAAAGCACCAAAACATCATCACACGCATTTAAAACTGTCGTGTAACGCTTTTTCCAATCAAGTGGGTATGATTTTTCCTGTTCTTCAAAAGGCACAACAGCAATTATTTTTATATGTGGGTATTGTTTTTTGAAAAGCAATACAACTTCAGCAGCAAGAATATCAAACCCTGTTGCCATTCCTGTGTAAAACACAGTGCAGTCATCAGCTATAAGCGCCGAAATTGTGGTTGTTAAATTTCGTATAAGCAATTGAAAATCGGCATTGCCTTGTTTAAAGGGAAACGGGAATTTAGATGGCCTATACCCTGAAAAACAACATTTTTTAAAGGTCACAAAATCACCTTTTCTTTATAATCTTTGGGCAAATATCAGACAGTACACATTCATTGCACTTGGGATTTCTTGCAATGCAAACATCCCTGCCAAAAAGCACACTGCGGTGACAAAAATCGTTTGATTTAGCGGGTGGTAAAAGTTTTCGCATTTCTTTTTCAACAATTAAAGGATTTTCGGTTTTAACAAGCCCCAAACGGTTGCAAATACGAATAAAATGTGTGTCACACACAACGGCGGGCTTTTTATAAATATCACCCACCACTAAATTTGCGGTTTTTCTTCCAACTCCCGAAAGTGTTGTAAGTTCATCGATGGTGTCAGGCACTTTGCCGCCAAAATCATTTACAATTTGTTGCCCAATTTTTACTAAATCCTTTGCCTTTGTTTTATAAAGACCACAAGTTTTTATAAGTTCTTCTACCCTTTCAATATCAGCGTTTGCCATTTTTTGCGGAGTTGGAAATTCGGCAAATAAATCAGGGGTAACAATATTAACACGTTTATCGGTGCACTGTGCCGAAAGGCGTGTTGCAACAAGCAACTGAAAAGCATCATCATATACAAGTGAACAAATTGCATCGGGATATAATTTTTCAAGGCGATTAACCGCCTCTATTGTCCTGTCAATTTTACGCATTAGCCGATACCAACTTCATATCTCCCGATTTTATCCAACCAAGTTTTCGCATAACTTCGGCAATTGCCAAGGTAACAACAGCAGGCAAAACAAAGTGCATAAGCACAATTTCCAAAAGGGTTACAACAGGCGAAACACCGGCTGACACCATACTGTCATAAGCCATAAACTGACC
>JAZKYB010000173.1:0-6277 GCA_045611905.1 Acutalibacteraceae bacterium
AGCTGCGCCTGCATAAGCCGCCAAAGCAACAGGTGGTGTTAAGTCAGCAACGATGCCGAAATAGAACACAAAGAAGTGTGCCGCAATTGCGGGAACACCCATTTCTATAAGAATTGGTGCACAGGTTGCCGCCATAATGCAATAGTTTGCAGTGGTAGGAACACCCATACCCAAAACAATACAAGCAAGCATTGTAAGGAACAACGCAATAATAACTTGGTCACCTGCAAGACTAACAATACCGTTCATAAGGTCTTGCGCAAGACCGGTTGAAGTAATAACACCGGCAATAATACCTGCAACACCGCAAGCAACCGCAACGGTAATCATACCTTGTCCACCGGCAGCCAATGCTTCAAAAATACGCTTTGGTGTGATGCGATTTTCTTTGTTGAAAAGACCAACCACAATAGCCGCAATAATTGCAATAGCCGCAGCATAAGCAATTGAGCGTGAGCCGGAACTTACGAGACCAATAAGGATTATAAGTGGAAGCAATAAATATGACTGTTTTAAAAGTGGCAAAAATCTTGGTAATTCTTCTTTTGTAAGGCCACGAAGACCCTCTTTCTTTGCTTCAAGGTGAACGGTGATGAACACACCCAAGAAATAAAGAGCAGCAGGTAAAATTGCACGAACAACAATATTGCTGTAAGGAACACCAATGTTTTCAGCCATCAAGAAAGCAGCAGCACCCATAATTGGGGGCATGATTTGTCCACCGGTAGAAGCGGCAGCTTCAGCAGCGGCAGCAAATTCAGGTTTGTAACCTGTTTTTTTCATAAGCGGAATAGTGACCGAACCCGAACCAACAGTGTTGGCAACCGACGAGCCCGAAACCATACCTTCCATTGCAGAGGCAACAACGGCAACCTTTGCAGGACCGCCCGAAAAACCACCAACAACAGAATTTGAAATTTTAATGAAGAAATCTGCAATGCCGGTTCTTTCAAGAAAAGCACCGAAAATAATGAAAATTGCAATATATTTAGAACATGTGTCAATAGGGGTTGAAAGCACGCCCGATGCAGTTTTATAGAAAACATCACCAAACAAACGGGTAACTCTTCTCATAAAATCGGGGTTGGTATAAGCAAATATAAGCGCATAAGCCATAAATGCAACCGCAACCACAATAATCGGAATACCAACGCAACGGCGGCAAAGTTCTAAAAGACAAAGCACACCAATTATGGCAATAATTATTTGATAATCTTCAAATTTGGTGCCTTGCTGAATGATTTTTTCGGCAAATACCACTATATAGAAAAATGTGGACGACCCCACGAGCATCAAAACAATATCATACCATGGGATATAATTCACCTTTTGTGTGCCCTTGCGAGCCGGGAAAACCAAAAAGCCAATAAACACAATTGAACCAACAAAGCTTGCAAGACGAACCAAGTCAAGCCAAGTTGCAAAAAATGTTACGTAAATGCAAAACAAAGAAAAAGCCGCCAAAAGTGAATGTACAATAACCTTTGGCACACCTTCCCACACACGTGTGTTGGATTCTCGGTCATACTTTTTCATTACGGCTTCAACATCCATTGGGCCTTCAGCCGCAACTGTTTTTTTCTTAAATAAAGCCAACTAAAATCCTACCTTTCATAAAGCATTAAAATAGCTGCGACGGTAAAGCCGCAGCTATTACATTGTTGAAAATAACCGTTGTTAATTATTTGGTTGCTACATCAATACCCTTTTCTTTAAAGTATTTTGCAGCACCTGCATGGAAAGGAACGGTAAGACCTTCAGTAGCGTTTTCAAGACTTAATTCTGCGCCCTTAGCGTGTTCCTTAGTAATAGCATCGATATTATCAAAGATTGCCTTTGTTAAGTTGTAAACATCTTCTTCGGTAGCGTCAGCAGTTACAATAAGTGTTGCCTTTACGGTAACGGTTGTAATTTCAGCATCTTGATTAGAATAGGTGTTTGCAGGGATTTTGTAAACCGAATAGAAGGTGTTGTCCTTCATAAGTTTTTCAGCAATTGCACCATCGATAGGAACAATGCGAGCCTTGTTATTGGTCATGCAAAGTTCGGTAATAGCGGGTGTAGGAGCACCTGCAACAACAAATGCAGCGTCAATTTTACCGTCTTTAAGTGAGTCGGCACTTTGACCGAAGTCTTGATATTGTGCTTTAATGTCACTTTCAGAAAGGCCGGCAGCTGATAAAACGTCGATAGCGTTAAAGTAAACGCCCGAACCGGGAGCGCCGATAGAAACCTTTTTGCCCTTTAAGTCAGCAACGGTTTTGATGTTGGGGTTGGTAGTAACAAGTTGAACTGATTCTGCATAAAGACCTGCAATAGTGCGGAAGGTTTCAACCTTGCCTTCTTCTTCGAAAGAACGAGTACCTGTATAAGCATAATGCATAACGTCAGACTGAACAGTACCTAACTGATAGTCGCCGATATCAATACCTTGAATGTTTGCTTTTGAACCGCCGGTAGAAACAGCAGTAACAGCAATACCTGCGTTATCTTTCATATATCTTGAAAGAATGCCGCCATAAGCGTAATATGTGCCTTGTGGACCACCTGTGCCCATTGCCATTTTGCTTGCACCCTTATTTTCAGTGGCACCGCCGCAAGCAACCATTGAGAAAACTAAAATTATAGCCAATACTGCGAGTAAAATCTTTTTCATTTTCTTTGCCTCCATTATAATTGTATACAAGTATAATAGTATATTTTTCCGCTTTTGTCAAGGTTTTTTTGGGTTTTTAAACAAAAACAGCACCCTTTTATCAAGGGTGCTGTTAATTTTTTATGTTTATCTGAATTTTGGCAAATATGGTGCAGGGTTAACTGCAACGCCATTTTTAAGTATTTCAAAATGCAAATGGTCACCTGTTGAACGGCCGGTATTACCCATTGTTGCAATTTGTTGACCTTGAGCAACTGTTTGTCCAACCTTTACACAAAGTGCATTACAATGTGCATAACGGGTTTTGAAGCCATCGCCGTGGTCGATTTCAACCAAATATCCATAATTGCCACGATATCCGGCGCAAGTAACAACACCGCCCTTTGCGGCAAATAACGCTGTACCCCTGTGGCCCGCAAAGTCAATAGCTTTGTGGTTGCGGTTGTCGCCCCAATATGCCGAAACATAAACATAGCTTTTAAGCGGCATAATAAAGCCCTTGGATGCAGCTTCTGCCCTTTCGGTAGCAGATGCCATATTTATAGCTGTGCCTTTTTCAACAACCTGTGTTACAGGTTCAACCAAAACTTCATTTTTAAGGGTTTGGCGTGAAGATTCAGTTCCGTTTAAAGTCTCAACCAATTCAACCTTAGCGGCACGACCTTCTACACCCTTGGTGGTAACCTTTGAATAACCAACATATTGTGAACTTGTGTTTACAACCTTTGTAGAAAAAGCAATGGGCGCTTCAAAAGAAACCTTTGAAACAGTTTTAACCTGTAAGTTTGAAATAATATTCTTAACATTTTCTTCGCTGTCAACACGAGGTGCATAAGAATATGCTTTTTCAACCTTAATTTCGTCAATAAATTCAGCAGTGTTTTCTGCGCCCTCAATATAATAACGGCAGCGAGCTTCTTCAAGCAATTTTTCGGTATTTTGCGCCTTTATAAATGCCATTGGTTTGTCATTTACATATAAAATGTTTACTTCTGTAATTTCTTCGGTGTTTTCTGCAATAGCATTTGCAAGTTGTGTTTCACCCAAGAATTTATCTTTCAAAGTAAAAGTAAGCACAAATGATGCATCACCAATATTGTGAATAACCTTTTGGTGTTCGGTGTTTTCAATAATATAATCTTTAGCGTCAGCAAAAACAGAAGCATCTTCAACCACGCCAATGTTTTCGCCGTTATAAATAACGCTGAAGCCGAAAGTAATTCCACAAGTAACAAAGCTTATAACAAAGCTTAAAACCATAACCAATACAAAGCAGGTGATTTTTACTAACACTTTATTGTTCTTAATTAAATTTTGCGCTTTTGTAAGTAATTTGTCGCAAAGTTTGTTAAAAATAAAAGCCAGCACCTTTCTTAAAATATTACAATTTGTAACTATTACGAAGGATATTATAACAAAAAGGTTACAAAATTGCAACCTTTTTTTAATATTTTTGCAACTTTTCCGAAAATTATTACAAAAAAGCCAAGACAAACAACCGTTTTGCCTTGGCTTTAGTGCGTTTTCACATATATTTATATATGTATATATTAAATATATATATCTTAAAACATTGAAATTTGGTTTGTTTCGGGCAAATCTTTAAAAGCACCCAAATCACTTAAATTTTGGATAATTGTTTTGGAAACGCCGGCTTCTAACTGAAAATCTTCCCTTGAAACATAATTACCGGCTTTAGCAGCTTCATAAATAGAATACGCCGCTTTTTCACCAACACCTGAAAGCGCACCGAACGGCAACCGCATCTTGCCATTTTCGGGAACATATTTCATAGCGTGCGATTTATTTATATCGATAGGCAAAATTTCAATACCACGAGAGAACATTTCGTTAAATATAAGCATATTCTCATAAACATCCATTTCCTTTTGGGTGGCATCCTTACCCTTTGCCTTAATATCACGAAGATAGCGGCGCACCGCTTCTTTACCACCCATTAAAGTTGGAACATCGACATCTTCGGGGCGGGCAGTGAAATAAGCGCAATAAAATTCAAGCGGATAATAAACCTTATACCACGCAAGGCGCAAAGCACCAATAACATAAGCTGCGGCGTGCGCTTTGGGGAACATATACTTAATTTTACGACAAGAATCAATATACCATTCGGGCACATTGACAGCACGCATATCGTTGGCCATTTCGTCCCAAACTTCTTTAGGAACTGCACCCTTTGCGATAAGACCTTTACGAACCGTTTCGGTTATTTTAAAAGCACGGCCCTCTTCCATGCCTTGATGTATTAGGTACACCATAATATTGTCACGTGTACCAATAACTTCAGAAATTGTACAGGTGCCGTTATCGATTAAGTCCTTTGCATTGCCAAGGTAAACGTCAGTACCGTGTGAAAGACCCGAAATTTGTAAAAGATCGGCAAAGTTTTTGGGTTTACAGTCTTCAAGCATGCCACGAACAAAGGAAGTTCCGAATTCGGGTATGCAATAAGTACCTGTGTTAGAATCAATTTCTTCAGGTGTAACGCCCAGTGCTTCGGTAGAAGTAAACAAGCTGTAAATTTTGGGGTCGCTCATTGAAACATCGGCAACGGGAATGCCTGTGTATTCTTCCAAATACTTATATGTGGTGGGAACAACGTGACCAAGTTCGTCAAGTTTTAAAATAGTATCGTGAATCGAATGGAAATCAAAGTGAGTGGTGATGATACCCGAATCCACTTTACCGGCAGGGTGCTGAACGGGACAGAAATCCTCCACCTCATAGTCGTCCGGCACAACCACCATACCACCGGGATGCTGACCGGTGGTACGTTTAACACCGGTACAGCCGATGGCCAAGCGATCCAACTCGGCAGGACTAAACACCAATCCACGCTCTTCAGCATACTTTTTCACATAGCCGAAAGCGGTTTTGTCAGCAATCGTACCGATCGTACCGGCCTTAAACACGTGATCCAAACCGAACAACGTTTCGGTATAACGATGAGCGCGGTTCTGATACTCACTGGCGAAATTAAGATCGATATCGGGCGATTTGTCGCCGTCGAAGCCCAGGAAGGTCTCAAAAGGAATTTCCTGACCGTCACGCCCCATCATCTGCCCGCACTCAGGGCAAGCCTTGGGCGGCAGGTCAAAGCCGGAACCTACCTCACCATGGATAAAGAATTCGGAATGCTTACACTCCGGATTACGGCACACATAGTGCGGCTGCAAGGGGTTCACCCCAGAGATACCCGCCAAGTGGGCAACCACGGAGCGACCAACCGAACCACGGCTACCTACCAGATAGCCATTATCCACCGAGTTTTTCACCAGTTTCTGCGCGATCATATACAACACAGCAAAGCCGTGCTTAATGATGGAGTTTAACTCCTTCTCCAAACGAGCCGTCACAATCTCAGGAACGGGATCACCATAAATCTCCCGCGCCTTATCCCAGCAAAGCTGCTGCAATTCCTCATCCGCGCCGTCAATGTGCGGTGTAAACGTGCCCTTGGGAATCGGCGCAATACGTTCACACCAATCAGCAATAAGGTTTGGGTTAGTAACAACCACCTCATGCGCCTTTTCGGCGCCGAGATAAGTGAATTCCGCCAGCATCTCGTCGGTTGTACGCAGATACAACGGTGCTTGCATATCC
>JAZKYB010000174.1:0-1506 GCA_045611905.1 Acutalibacteraceae bacterium
GGTGAATGATCTGCTTCGTGGCGGCTACATTCACGATGGCGAATATGCGGCAAAGCACGGTCACCGGGGCATTTGCTCCGAAAGTGAATGGGCACAGATCGCCCGTGATTTGGAACTGGTGAAGCAGACCGGCTGCAGCTACCATGTGTGCCACATTTCCACAAAGGAAAGTGTTGACCTTATAAGAAAAGCCAAGGCCGACGGTGTTGATGTTACTTGTGAAACCGCACCGCATTACCTTGTTTTTAACGATATGAACTTGGCCGAAGACGGCCGATGGAAAATGAACCCACCAATTAGAAACGAAGCTGACCGCCTTGCTTTGATAGAAGGTGTAAAGGACGGCACAATTGATATGATTGCAACCGACCATGCACCCCACAGCAATGAAGAAAAATCAAAAGGTCTTGAAAACAGTGCTTTCGGCGTGGTGGGAATTGAAACATCTTTCCCTGTTATGTATACCCACCTTGTAAAAACGGGAATAATAACTTTGGAAAAACTTGTTGAAATTATGGCTTTAAACCCAAGAAAACGCTTTGGTATTAAAGAAAGCGGCTTCACCGTTTGGGATTTAGATAAAAAAATTAAAGTAAACCCGAATGATTTTTTATCACTTGGAAGAGCAACACCCTTTAAGGACTGCGAACTTTTCGGTGAATGTATTATGACGGTTGTAAATGACAAAATTGCCTATTTGAAAGAAAATTTGGGGGAATAATTTATGGCAAAAAGAACAGACATTAAAAAGGTTTTAATTATAGGCTCGGGCCCGATTGTTATCGGTCAAGCCGCTGAATTTGACTATGCCGGCACACAGGCCTGCCTTGCTTTAAAAGAAGAAGGTTATGAAGTTGTGCTTTGCAACTCTAACCCGGCAACCATTATGACCGACACAACCATTGCCGACAAGGTTTATATGGAACCTCTTACTTTAGAATTTGTAGCAAAGGTTATCCGTTATGAACGCCCCGACGCTATCGTTCCGGGTATTGGCGGACAAACAGGTCTTAACCTTGCAATGCAACTTGAAGAAAAGGGCATTTTAAAGGAATGTGGCGTTGAACTTTTGGGTACAAGCAGTGAAAGTATTCAGCGTGCTGAAGACCGTGAAATGTTTAAAGAACTTTGCCAATCTATTGGTGAACCCACAATTCCATCTGCTATAACATATAACCTTGAAGAAGCAAAGAAAGCCGCAGAAGAAATTGGTTATCCGGTTGTTTTGCGCCCTGCATTTACCTTGGGCGGTACCGGTGGCGGTTTTGCTTACAACGAACAAGAACTTATTGAAATTGGTCTTAACGCATTTAAGTTATCCCCCGTTCATCAGGTTTTAATTGAAAAAAGCGTTAAAGGTTATAAAGAAATTGAATTTGAAGTTATGCGTGACGGTAAGGATAACGCCATCACCATTTGCGGTATGGAAAACATCGACCCCGTTGGCGTTCATACCGGTGACTCTATAGTTGTTGCCCCAATTATGACCTTAAACGACCACGACCT
>JAZKYB010000175.1:0-9272 GCA_045611905.1 Acutalibacteraceae bacterium
ATAATTTTAAAAGACGGCGAAAGTATGACCGAAGACGAAATGCGCACCTATATTGCCGAACATATGGCAAGACATAAAGTGCCGCGTTATTACGATTTTGTTAAAGCTTTCCCAATGAATGCTGCCGGCAAAATTTTAAAATATAAAATGCGTGAAAACGCAGTTGAGAAATTAGGACTGAATAAATAGTGGTAAACGGAATATATGTAATTGACTCACATTGTCATATTTACCCCGAAAAAATTGCCGAAAGGGCGGTAGCGGGTACTGATAACTTTTACAATTGCAAATCCTTTTGCAAGGGTACTGTAAGCGATTTGCTTATTGAAGGTGAAAAAGCGGGAATTGACCATTTTATTGTGCAGTCGGTTGCAACAACACCAAAACAGGTTAAAAGTATAAATGAATTTATTGCACAGTCAGTAAAGGATTCAAACGGCAAAATGACAGGGCTTGGCACACTTCACCCCGACAGCGGTGACATTAAGGGTGATGTGGAATATCTTATGGAGCTTGGGCTTTTGGGCGTAAAGCTTCACCCTGACATTCAGGCCTTTAAAATTGACGATTATCGTTGCCTTAAAATTTATGAGGAATGTGAAAAAAATGGGCTTAAAATTTTAATGCACACCGGTGATAACCGTTATGATTATTCAAACCCGAACCGACTTTTGCCGATTTTGCAAATTTATAAAAATTTAAACTTTATTGGTGCGCATTTTGGCGGTTGGTCAATTTGGGATGAGGCGCCTGATATTTATGCCGAAATACCAAATTTTTATGTTGACTGTTCTTCAAGTTTTCCGTGGATTTCTAAAGAAACAGCACTGAAAATCATAAGAAGATATGGTGCTGAAAAGGTGCTTTTTGGTACCGATTATCCAATGTGGTCACCTAAAAGTGAATTGGAATATTTTTTGTCATTACCACTTGAAAAAAACGAAATTAGTAGTATACTTAATATAAACGCAAAGAAACTTTTTAATTTGGAGGAAAAGCAATGAGCGATTTCTTAATGGGCACTAAATGTGTTCAGGGCGGTTATACTCCCAAAAATGGTGAGCCACGCCAAATTCCGATATATCAAAGTACAACTTATAAATATGACACAAGTGAAGATATGGGTAAGCTTTTTGACCTTGAAGCAAGCGGATATTTCTATGCACGCCTTCAAAACCCCACTTGTGATTATGTTGCTGCAAAAATTTGCGAAATGGAAGGCGGCACTGCCGCAATGCTTACTTCATCAGGTCAGGCGGCATCTTTCTTTTCGATTTTTAATATTGCAGGTTGTGGCGATCATATTGTTGCTTCTTCTGCGCTTTATGGCGGCACATACAACCTTTTTGCCGTTACTTTAAAGCGTATGGGTATTGAATTCACTTTTGTTGACCCTGATTGTACCGTTGAAGAATTGCAAGCAGCATTTAAGCCCAATACAAAAGCAGTTTTCGGCGAAACTATTGCTAACCCTGCTTTAAATGTTATGGATATTGAAAAATTCGCAAAGGTTGCTCACGAAAACGGCGTTCCGCTTATTGTTGATAACACTTTCGCAACACCTGTTCATTGCAGACCTTTTGAATGGGGTGCAGATATTGTTATCCATTCAACAACAAAATATATGGATGGTCACGGCAGTGCTGGTGGTGGTTGGATTGTTGACAGCGGTAAATTTGACTGGACCAAATACCCCGAAAAATTCCCCGGTCTTTGCACCCCTGATGAAAGCTATCACGGTGTAACTTATACCGAACGCTTTGGTCTTGCAGGCGCTTATATTACAAAGGCAACTGCACAATTAATGCGTGACTTTGGTTGTTGCCAACAAGCCCAAGCGGCTTATGTTTTGGGCCTTGGCCTTGAAAGCTTGCATTTAAGAATTAAAAAGCATGCCGAAAATGGCCTTGCAGTTGCAAAAGCACTTCAAAATGATGACCGTATCGCTTGGGTAAGATATCCCCATTTGGAAGGCGATAAGAACTATGATTTGGCAATGAAATATATGCCAAACGGTGGATGCGGCGTTGTAAGCTTCGGTGTTAAGGGCGGTCGTGCCGCTGCTGAAGCATTTATGAAGCAGTTAAAGCTTGCATCAATCGCAACCCACGTTGCCGACGCAAGAACTTGTTGTTTGCACCCTGCAAATGCCACACACCGTCAAATGAACGATGATGAATTAGCTGCAGCAGGTATCACACCTGACCTTATCCGTTTTTCTTGCGGCATTGAGGAAGCAGAGGATTTAATTGCCGACATTAAACAAGCACTTGATAAAATTTAAAGTAAGGAAATATTAGTTATGCCGATAAGAATACCGAACGATTTACCGGCGGTAAAAACACTTAATGATGAAAATATCTTTGTTATGACCGAAACCCGTGCCATTACACAAGATATTCGTCCATTAAAAATTTTACTTTTAAATTTAATGCCCAAAAAGATTGAAACCGAAACACAACTTTCACGTCTTTTGGGCAATTCACCCTTACAGGTTGAATTAGAATTAATACACACCAAAAGTCACAAATCTAAAAACACCCCGGCCGAGCATCTTTTTGCCTTTTACAAAACCTTTGATGATGTAAAAGACCAAACCTTTGACGGTATGATTATAACAGGTGCACCGGTTGAAAATATGCCATTTGAAGAAGTGAATTATTGGGATGAACTTTGCGAAATTATGGAATGGAGCAAAACCCATCTTCAGTCCACCTTCCATATTTGTTGGGGTGCGCAAGCAGGGCTTTATTATCATTTTGGTATAGAAAAAAAGCCATTGGACAAGAAAATGTTTGGCGTGTTTAAACACAAGGCCGACTATAAAAAGTCCATTCTTTTGCGTGGTTTTGATGATGAATTTATGGTGCCACATTCACGCCACACAACTGTTGATATTGAAGATATTAAAAAGATACCACAAATTAAAATTTTAGCATCTTCTGAAGAAGCGGGCGTTTATGCAATGGCAACTGCCGAAGGCAGACAAATATTTATTACAGGCCACAGCGAATATGATGCCAACACATTGGCTAATGAATATTTCAGGGATTTAAACGAAGGTAAACCAATTGAAATACCTAAAAATTATTTCCCCGATGACAACCCCGAAAATGAACCGGTTGTTACCTGGCGTTCACACGCAAATCTTTTATATTCAAATTGGTTAAACTATTTTGTTTACCAAACAACACCTTACGATATTAAGGATAT
Source organism: Acutalibacteraceae bacterium (assembly GCA_045611905.1). GTDB lineage: Bacteria > Bacillota > Clostridia > Oscillospirales > Acutalibacteraceae > UBA737. The sequence continues at coordinate 3,214 of JAZKYB010000175.1, forward strand.
TAAGTAAAAAGAAAATGCGAACTCGTTTGAGTTCGCATTTTTATTTAATATGGTTTTGGATTGTTTGTGAGATTTAAAATATAATCGGTTGAGGTGCCATAAAGCTTTGCTAATTTAACCACAAAGCGTGTTGGAATTTCACGCTTTCCGGTTTCGTAATTACTATACACTCGTTGGTCAATGCCTAAATAAGCTGCAACCTCTTTTTGAACTAAATCTTTGTCTTCTCGTAAATCTTTTAGCCGTCTATAATACATATTAATCACCATATATAAGTATACGTACTATCAAAAAATAGTATTGATTTTACTATCGAAACATAGTAAAATTGAAATGGGGTGATTATATTGTACTTTTATGAAAGGGAAGACGCTTTCGATGTGTTTATTGTGTGAATTACTTATCGGTGGAATATAAAAATGATTATTTTGTAGTTCAAAGGGGGATTTGTCGCAAGCACGATATACTTCGCAAACCCGAATCGCCGATTTGTGATAATTTTGTTTTAATGTCGGGTATACACACTAAAAAATGGTATCCAAATAAAAAATAAACCACCCGTTTGGGTGGTTTATTTTATTCTAAAATATAAATTTCTGCTTGGCGCACACCGAATTTTGTGCAGGCAGATTTGCTTGAGAAGAAAAGGTCAACGCCTGTGGGGTGCTTTTTAGTGAATCCGCCGGTGTCGGCTGCAACTGCATAACCGTAAATATATTTGCCGTCAACAGTTTTGATAAACATTTTTGTGCCGTAAGGGATAACCTTTGGGTTTACTGCAATGTAACCGGGTTGTGGTGCAACGCCTGTTGCACATTTGTTGCCGGTATAGGTGTAAGCAGTAGCGCGTACGGTCATTTTTGATTTATACTTAACAGGAACGCCGTTTGCGTCAACTTCTATTTCCTTTTTAGGTGAAAGGGTAGAAATCCAATTTTTAGGGTTGGCATAAGTAACCTTTGTGCCAATAAGCTTAATTGCATCGATAGGGTCGCTTAAAACCTCTACCGAAAGTATTTCGGTGGACGAAGAAACACCATTTACAAATTTTTGTGTGTAACTTACACGCTTTAAGCCGTTTGTACCCTTTTGTGTAACCTTTGAAGTACCTTTATTAAGTGTGTCAGAATATTCAGTTTTGGTTTTAAAGGGAATAGTTTCTTCTTTTGTGCCGCTTTCGTAAGAAATGTCGGTATAATCAATATAAATAGTTTCTTTAACTTGGGTGTCAAGTGCCGGTTCTACAAAGTCGTGTTCATCAACAATAAAACCGTTGTTCTTTAAAATTTCACCAACGGTACCGCCAAGACATTCAACTTCGGTTGTAACATCACCCTGTGTGATATAAACAGGGAAACCATAGGTAATTTCAACCAAGGTGGTGTTGTTTTCAACGCTTGTTTCTAAAACGGCATATTTTTCAAATTTAAACTTCATACCGGACATAACCGAAGCCACATTTTTATTAAGCGAGGTTACGGTATAGGTTGTTTCACCATCAAAAACTTTAATTGTATGGGCTGATGTGTGCAGTAAAGCAGCAGCTGCGATGGTAATGCAACTGAGCAAGCTTATTGCACTTAATCGCACACGCCTGTTAGTAAGAACACTTAACAAGCGGCTCTTTATTTTTTTAATCATCCAATAACTCCTTTAATTTGGGATGCAAAACCTTAAATTTTACAGCCCATTTTTTCAAAGCCGTGCCTATTATATGCTTTTTATACAAAAAAGTCAAAAAATCGCCAAGGTTGATTTTTGGGCAGTTTGCTCAAAAAAGTTACAAATAAAAGGTTACAAACTTGTAACTATTCCATAAAAAGCGTAAAAATGACATTTTCTGTAATTTATTTTGTGCAAATATACAAAAAACACACCCTGCACTTTATAACTTTCGCATAATAACCCACAAAACAACAAATAATAGTGGTTTTAATGGGTGGTTTTAAGACTTGGCAACTAAATGTTGTGGTAAATAAACTTTACAAAAAAACATAAATATGGTATATTTATCATAAAAGGGCAAGCATGGTTATATTTTATGTAACTGATACTGCCTTTATGTGTTTTTGATTTTTAGGGGGTTAAGATGAATAAGTTCAAAGCAACGCTTTTAGATGCATCTGCAGTAAACCGTGCACTTATGCGAATTTCGCACGAAATTGTAGAAAAAAATAATGGTTGCGAAAATATTTGCATAATTGGCATAAAGCGCCGTGGTGTGCCGCTTTCGGAAATTATTGCCCAAAATATTTATAAAATTGAAGGGGTAAAAGTACCAACTGCGGTTTTAGATATTACCTTTTACCGCGACGATTTAACAGTTAATTTGCTTGACCCGGTTATACAGCCCTGTGATATACCTTTTTCAGTAAAGGACAAAAATGTCATTTTGGTGGATGATGTTTTATATACGGGTCGCACTGCAAGGGCGGCTATGGAAGCGATTATGCGATTTGGTCGTGCTGCATCAATTCAGTTTGCGGTTTTAATTGACCGTGGTCATCGTGAACTTCCCATAAGGGGTGACTATGTAGGTAAAAACATCCCCACCTCTAAAAACGAGATTATTTCACTTAAAATACCGCCTTATGATGAAATTAGCGCAGTTGAACTTTACGAAAAGGTTGTTGAGTGACAAAATGCTTTGGTTTTCTAAAAAGAAAAAAGACGACCCCGTTTTAAAAAGTATGGACGGCCGCGAAGTTAAATATGTAACTCGAATGGGTGTTGACGAAAACGGCAACCCAACAAGTGTTATTGTTGGTAAGCGTGGCAGAATAGTTTGTATTGATGGCGAAATTCGTGTGTTGTGCGGTGAAGTAGATGTTTTTCGTTGCATGGCAAAGGACTGTGAATATTTTTTACATCTTTCGGGTGATGGTGTAACTGTTAAGGGGCATAATACCGTCACAGGTGATTATGACCACATTATGATTTTTTATACTTATTACAGAAAATAATTAAAACTTCCGTCTTAGTTTTTCTAAGGCGGATTTTTCTATGCGTGATACATAGCTGCGCGAAATCCCAAGCCGACTTGCAATTTCGTGTTGTGTAAGTTCGGGATAACCACCAATACCGTAACGAAGTTTTATAATTTCAAGCTCTCGTTCATCCAAAACGCCGTTTATAATAAGCCGCAGTTTTTGAATTTTAAGCTTTGTGTCAATTTCTTCAACGATGTCGCTTTTATCGGCAATTACATCAATAAGGGTTAAAGCGTTACCTTGACCATCGGTATCAATGGGGTCGCTTATGAAAACTTCTTGCGAATTTTTTTTAAGATTTCTGAAAAACATTAAAATTTCGTTTTCAATGCATCTTGCGGCATAGGTCGCAAGGCGAATGTTGCGGTCACCACGAAAGGTGTTTACCGCTTTTATCAGTCCCACAGTACCAATTGAAATTAAATCATCTTGGTCGGCACCAGTGGCATAATATTTTTTCACAATGTGTGCAACAAGGCGCAGGTTGTGTTCAATAAGTGTGTTGCGGGCATTTATATCGCCGCTTTGACTTTTTAGCAGCAGCTCATTTTCTTTTTCGGCTGAAAGCGGTGCAGGGAACGCCCCTTTGGTGACAACATGCAGTGCGAAATAATACATACCTGATAAAATTTCTAAAATAATGTTAAACAAAAAATAACCCCCAAAAATTCATATAATCAAGTATATGATTTTGGGGGCTTGTCATATATTTATTTATATATTATATATAATTAAAATATTGTTGCTTTTCAGTGTGCACTGTGATATAATGTTAGATGTAAAATTGCGGTTATTATACCCTGAAATAATTTACATAAAGGTGATATTTTGGCTGAAACAAAAGTAAAATTTTCTGAAGAAATTCAAAGCAAATTAGCTTTGGAGAATTTGGACTATACAAATGAAAGCTTAAAAAAATCATATACCAGCATCTATAATCTTTACATAAAGCGGGTTATTGATTTCACACTTGCCTTTGTTGCGTTGTTGATAGTTTGGCCTTTTATGCTTATCATTTCGGTTGCGGTGGCGGTGGATAGCGGGTTCCCTGTTTTTTACAAGCCGCTTCGTGGGGGATATAAAGACAAAAGCTTTAAAATTTTTAAATTTCGCACCATGGTAAAGGACGCCGATAAAATAGGTTCGGGCACAACAGCACTTAATGATAGCCGTATTACAAAAGTTGGCGCAATTTTAAGAAAAACAAAGTTAGATGAAACGGCACAGCTTTTTAATATTTTAAACGGCAGTATGAGCTTTATCGGACCCCGCCCTGAACTTTTAAGATACACCGACCAATATGATAAACTTGAAAAAGATATTTTAAACGTTCGCCCGGGCATTACCGATTTTAGTTCGATGGATTTTATAAATTTGGATGAAATTGTCGGAACTGAGAATACTGACGAAATTTATGAAAAATATGTTTTAAAACGCAAAAATCAATTGCGACTAAAATATGTTGCCAATGTTTCTTTTAAAACCGATATTACAATATTTTTTAAAACGGTTTTTAAGGTTTTGAAAAAATGTTTAAAAATAATTAAAGGAAATAAATGATGGAATACATAACTTTAAAAAATTCAGACATTAAGGTTTCACGCATTTGCATGGGCGGTTGCCCTATGGGGCAGTACGGTTGGGGCGATGTGCAGGAGCAAGAGCTTTTAGATACCGTTAATGTTGCTATTGAAAACGGTGTCAACTTTTTTGACACGGCTGACACATACGGGCTTGGTAAATCCGAAGAAACCTTAACAAAAGCACTTGGTGCAAAAAGAAAAGATGTTGTTATTGCAACCAAGTTTGGTGTAAGGGTTGAAAACGGCAAAACCTTTTATGATAATTCGCCCGCTTATATCGAAAAAGCTTTAACTGACAGCTTGCGTCGTCTTGAAACTGATTATATTGATGTTTATCAAATTCATTATCGTGATGGTGTTACCCCTATTGCTGATGTGGTTGAAGCACTTGAAAAATATAAGGCGAAGGGTTATATCCGTTCTTACGGTCTTTCAAACATTTACGAAGAGGATTTAAACGAACTTAAATCTTTTGTGGGCAAATTTGTTTCAATGCAGGACGAGTTTTCATTGGCTTGCCGCAAAAACGAATTCGAACTTACTGATTTGGCAAATCAGCTTTCATTAACCCCTATGACTTGGGGCAGCTTGGGACAAGGTGTTTTAACCGGCAAGTATGATATTAATGCTACTTTTGGCAGTAATGACCGCCGCAGCCGTGAAATTTATGTTAATTTCCACGGTGAAAAGTTTAGAAAAAACCTTGAAATAGTTGAAAAAATGCGCCCTATTGCCGAAAAACACAATGTACCAGTTTCGGCTGTGGCGCTTAGGTTTATTCTAGATTATCTTAAAGATTCGGTTGTGCTTGTTGGCGCTAAAAGACCGTCACAAATACTTGGTAATATCGCCGCTTGTGACTGGTGCTTAACAACTGATGAGATAAAAGAATTGGATTTAATTTCAAAATAAAAAGATTTGCAGGTTATAGAAATATGAGTGTAAACCAACCCGCCAAAAAATTATCATTTATAACATTGATGCAAATGATAGGTTGTTTTCTTGTAATTCTTGGGCACTCCTATCCATTTGTTGTTAATGTTCCATTTTGGGCAGAAAAACTGCAACATTTCATTTATTACTTTCATATGCCGCTTTTTGTTTGGTGCAGCGGTTACTTAATGTTTGCCACAAACCAAACCGAAAAATACAGTTTTAAAGATTATCTGTTACGAAGAATAAAGCATATTTTAGTGCCTTATTTCGTTTTTTCTCTTATTGCAGTTGTTCCTAAAATTTTATTAAGTCCATTTTTAAATGACACACTTTCATTTGATGCTTTACAAATAATTCGTTCGTTTTTGGTTCCTCGTGACAGCGTTTGGGGACATTTTTGGTTTTTGCCAATGATATTTTTTATAAATATACTTGGCTATGTAATCTTAAAATCCCAAAAGCTGTTAACCTTGAAGATTTTAATTATCACATTATTAAGCGCGGTAATGTTTTTCTTACCGCAAATAAAAGTCGGAGGCCAAGCGGTCTT
>JAZKYB010000176.1:0-4550 GCA_045611905.1 Acutalibacteraceae bacterium
TGTAATTGGGACAGTTATGTGTAAAATTTTGCGAAAAATTCCGGTTGTGGTGTTGGTTTTTGTAGATTTAAGTTTTCTTTTGTCGAAAATATATGATATATACAAAAGCAAAAATCCAAAAATTTCGGCAACGGAATCACCTAAAATAATGCCAAAGCAACAAGCTGCAAGGCCTTTTTTAAAGAATATTTTTATGAATAAAACAACAAAAACAATTCTAATACATTGTTCAAAAATTTGACCAACAGAATTTGATAATATGCGGCGGCGTGCTATGAAATAACCCCTTAAACAAGAGGAAAAAGCCATAAAGGGAAGTGAAAGTGGCAAAATTTTAAGTGCCGGCACTGCACGGGTGTCACCTAATATATTTTTGCCGATAAAATCGGCACCAAAAATAATTAAAGCGGCTGAAATTATTGCAACAGCAAGGCAAAGCCAAACCGCACGGTTAAGCACCCGTTTGCAATTTGTTGGGGTTTCTTTGGCAATTTCTTCGGCACAAAGGCGGGTAACAGCGGTGGAAATTCCGCTTGTTGCAAAGGTTGACGCTAAAACATATACCGAAAAAACAAGTTGATAAAGACCTATGCCTTCGCTGCCAATTGCCCCCGAAAGCCAAACTTTAAAAATTATTCCCGCAAACCGTAACAAAAGGGAAGTTGCGGTTAATATTGCTGCGTTTTTTATGAAAACCGTTTTTTTCAAACAAATCGCTCCAAAAAGTAGTATATATAATTGTATGTTGGTTTGGCTTGTACTAATGAGTATTGAAATATTTAGAAAAATTTAGTATAATAAAATGATGAGGAGGGATAATATGGCATCACCTTTGGCTGATAAATTAAGACCTAAAAAAATAGAAGATGTTTTTGGACAAAAGCATATTTTGTCTGAAGGTAAGGTTTTAAAGCGAATTATTGATTCTAAACAAATACCAAATTTAATATTTTATGGTCCCTCCGGCGTTGGTAAAACTACCGTTGCAAATATTATTGCTGAAAATTGCGGTAAAAAGCTTTGCTACTTAAATGCCACAACCGCTTCAACCGCCGATATTAAAGAAATTATTTCAACAATTGGCACTTTTGACAGCAGTAACGGTATTTTACTTTATCTTGATGAAATTCAGTATTTTAATAAAAAACAGCAACAAATTTTGCTTTCTTACATAGAAAACGGCGATATAACACTTATTGCATCCACTACCGAAAACCCGTTTTTTTATGTTTATAATGCCATATTAAGCCGTTCAACAGTTTTTGAATTTAAACCGCTATCGCGTGATGATATTATTGGTGTTATTATTCGTGGCGTTAAAATTGTAAGTGATGAAAAACAAAAGCAAATTAACATTAGCGGGGACGCAATAAGAAAAATTGCAACATCCGCTCATGGTGATGTTCGCAAAGCACTTAACACGCTTGAACTTTGCCTTGTTACTGCTGAAAATGCTGAAAATATTGATGTAACTGACGATTTGCTTGAGGAAATTTTATCTTCTAATTCGGTTAGATATGACCGCGAAGGCGACCAACATTATGACATAATTTCGGCTTATCAAAAATCGATGCGTGGCTCTGACCCCGATGCCGCAATTTATTATTTAGGTCGGCTTTTGGCCGCAGGGGATTTACCAAGCGCTTGCAGGCGGCTTTTGGTTTGTGCTAATGAAGATGTTGGTCTTGCATATCCGCAAATAATCCCAATTGTAAAAGCTGCGGTTGACACCGCAATGTATGTCGGTTTGCCCGAAGCACGATTGCCTTTGGCAAACGCAGTTATTTTGGTGGCAACAGCGCCGAAATCGGTTACTGCGCACGATGCAATTAACGCCGCAATGGCCGATATTGAGAAAGGTCTTGGGGTGGAAATACCACGGCATTTGCAAAACAAACATTTTGATGGCGAAGATGCCGAAATTGTTGGGCAAAATTATAAATACCCACACAATTACAAGGGACATTATGTAAACCAACAATATCTTCCTGATGATATTAAAAACAGGAAATATTATAAGTTTGGCGATAATAAATTTGAACAAACTTCAAAAGATTATTGGGACAAAATCAAAGCAACCAATAATTGATAATTTTCGTTTATAAAACTGAGTGCAAGAGGTGAAAAAATGAAAGAAAATACCCTACCTAAAAAGACTACAATTCTTTGGCAAGTTAGAATAATTTTCACTACATTATGCTTAGTTGCACTTTGTCTTGTTTCTTCAAACTTTTTTGTTTATTTCAAAATAGCTGCTATCGTTATAGCGATTTTAGGTTTTTTAATCACCTTTTGGTATCTTCCTGTTTTCTTTAAAAAATATACAATTGTTTTAACAAACGATGCTGTGGTTGTGAAATATGGCATCTTTATTAAGACCGAACATATAATGCCGTTTAAAAGAATGATTTACGCTCAAAGCATTGAAACACCTTTGGCAAGAAAATTCGGCATTGCTGCGGTGCGCCTTAAAGCAGCACGCAGTTATTTAAATGTAGCCGAAACCGAAAAGAGTGCGGTAGAGGCAATAATCAACTTCTTGGCAGAGGGGGAACGAAATGACTAAAACCTTTCGCGCCCACCCTTTAATGATTTTTAATTTTTTAAAGCCGTTTTTGTTTATTTTATTGCTTCCTGTTGTAAGGGGGATAATACAGTATTCCGTAAGCGGCGAATATGATAGCATTTTACATTTTGAAGTATTACTTTTAATTGTGTTATTGGTTTTTGGTTTTTTGCGTTGGTGGTGCTTTAAGCTTGTTTTTGACGAGTCAAATCAAACCATAACCGTAATAAGTGGCTTGTTTTTTCGTAAAATAGCTAAAATTAATATTGAAAAGCTTTCTTCGGTGCAAACAAAACAAAACCCGTTGGAATTCATTTTTCGTGCGGTAACATTTCGCCTTAATACTGAAGCCGGCGTTATCGATAAGGCGGACTATGAATTTAAATTAAGCGTAAAAGCAAGTAAAGAAGTTTCAAAGCTGCTTTATGGTGTTGAAAAACAAAAAGTTATAAGGTATTCGGTTTTTAAAATTGCAATTCTTGCGGCAACAACTTCTTCTGCTTTTACAGGCATAATCGTTGGGGTTCCGCTTATAAATCGTGCAGGTAATTTGCTTGGAATAGCAATTAGTGATATGCTTTTAAATGAAATTGCAACGCTTTCACAAAAAATTGAAACCTATTTCCCGCCGGTTGTGAACACCGTAAGTTTAATCTTCTTAATTTCATATTTGTTTTCTTTTTTATATTCGCTTTTTAAATATTTAAACTTTCAACTTGTTTTAGGTAAAGAAAAAATTGAAATGCTGTCGGGGATTATTGTGCGACAGCGCACATCATTTAAAAAAGCGGCAATAAATAATGTAAGAATAGAACAAACACTTTTGCTAATGCTTATAAAACGCTTTGCAATGCGGGTTAGCGTTGGCGGTTATGGTGATAGCAAAAATCGTTCAGAGGTTGTAATTCCCCTTGAAAAAGGTCAACAAATAAGAAAACACTTTGCTGAATATTTGCCGTTCTTTAAAGGTGATACAGGCGCAATTATTAAGCCAAAGGAAAACCCACTTAACAAAAGCCGATTTTTATTTTTCCCATCAATTTATTTAACTGTGGCAACAATTGCGGCAATAGTTTTGGGTTTAAGGTTTGACGATTTTACTCGCTTTGTTGTGTTTTGCTTTTTTGTTGTGGGGGCATTTATACTGTGTTTTGCAGGGTTGTGCCTTTTTGAATGTTTTAAAAGCAAAATAGATTTTGGCGAAAATATCTTTATTCGTGGAAGAAAAGGTCTTCGCACTTGCGAACTTTATTGCCCAAAGGAAAATATAGGAGAAATCAAACTTACCCGTTTTCCGCCGGATATGTGGCACAAAACCTGCCGTTTAACCATTACTGTTCGAAGCGAACGGGCTGACAGTCTTTGTGTTCGCCATTTGGAATATGATAAAGTCAAAGAAATTGTAAGCAAATATTATAATATCGAAGTATAAATTCACAATATACGCTCAAAATATTAAAAATGTTTCACGTGAAACAAAGGGGCGGTATTGTGAATTTGTTTTTAGAGTGTATAAAGGCATTTGCGGTGGGCGGTGCGATTTGTGTGGTAGGACAATTGCTAATTGACTGCACAAAGCTTACGCCTGCAAGAATATTGGTTTCTTATGTGGTGGCGGGTGTGATATTAACCGCTATCGGCGTATATGGTCCAATAGTTGAGTTTGCGGGGGCCGGCGCAACGGTGCCGCTTACGGGTTTTGGTTATAGTTTGGCAAAAGGCGTTGAAAAAGCCGTTTCGCAATATGGTTTCGTGGGTGCATTAAGCGGTGGATTAACCGCAACTGCGGCGGGAATTGCAACTGCAATTTTAATGGGACTTATTATGGCAATAATTTTTAAATCAAGTGACAAAAAATAAGCCGAATTTTCGGCTTATTTTTTTATTTACATTTATATTTGGCTTTGGTATAATAAAAATACAAAGCAATGTTTCACGTGAAACATATCGGAGGTTAAAATGGGAAAGATTATCTCGGTTGTTA
>JAZKYB010000177.1:0-1180 GCA_045611905.1 Acutalibacteraceae bacterium
CATTTTGCGCCACTCGTTGAAAGTGTGTAAAGGTAAGTCGCCTGTTGTTTCAAGGTGCTGTATAATTTCTTGCTCTGTAAAGATGTTTTGAAGCATTGCTTCATTTGCGATAATTTCAATGTTAGTCATATTTCAGACCGCCTTTCTTTCTTTATTGTATCTTTATTATATAACACTTTTGCGATATAATCAATTCGCAAGATTGCCAAAATTACAAGCAAATAAGCCTGAATTTTTGTGTATTTTGTCAATAGACTTTATAACATTATTGCAGTATAATATAGACAGAAAGAAAGAGAGGTTATAAAAATGATAAAAAAATTGATAGGCATTAACTGTTATTTGTTTGTGGCAGGGCTTAACGAAGCGAAGCAATTTGAAAAACGCAAAGAGATAGAGCGCAAAGTGTTTAATGCAACAATAACAGAGCGTTTTATAAATAACGGGCTTGCGTTTGAAAGTCAACGCCCAAAAGTGAGAGTTTAAGGGGGCGGCGAAAATGGTTATAGACAGTTTTGCAAGAAAACTTATAGACAAGATTGCGGCAGAAAAAGAGTTGAGCGAAGAACTTTTAAGATATGGCGATATTAAAGCCGATATTGAAACAGAAGAAAAAAGCGGGTTTCGCAGAATAAGAATTATAAGGCAAGGCGAAAAAGTGTATTTTCTAAATCATTTTAACGGTTTTTTGATAAATTGTGTTGAGGTGTAAAAAATGATAAACGGCGAAAAGATACTTGACCGCATAGAAGAACTTGAAGAATATATACAGAATTTCCCTGAAAGCAAATTAACCCCGATTTTTCAAAAAGAAATTGACTTTTTGAACTCGTTGTTATAAGGGGGCGGCGAAATGGCAAACGAATATAAAGAATATAGCGCAAAGATTAGCGAAATATGCCAAAAATACAATTTTCCGAATTGTATTAAATGCCCTTTGTATTGTGCCTGTTGCAGCGAAAAACAAGACACAGAAACGGCGGCAGAATACACAGAGCGAATTGAAACGGCACTTGTTGAAGCGTACAAAAAGTTAAACATCTAATTAAATAAAAGCAGATATACAAAAGCAGGTTGCAGGCGCAGCCTGTTTTTTTATGTTTGTTTAGCAAGTTACAAGCAAGTTAAACTTTGCAAATTTTGATATAAAACATATCAAAAATCGGCAAGTATAGGCGTT
>JAZKYB010000178.1:0-1212 GCA_045611905.1 Acutalibacteraceae bacterium
TCAATATCGCCTGTTGGGATATCGTGATTTATTGAAGAACGCATTCTAACTTTACCTTCTACCATAAGAACATATTCACTTCTGATAGCGGAAGCTTTTTCAAAAATTGTTCTGTCGGTATTATCGTCAAAAGCAAGCTGAACAATACCTGTTCTGTCTCTTAAATCAATAAATATAAGACCGCCAAGGTCACGTTGGCGTTGAACCCAACCGCAAACAACGACCTTTTTGTCTAAATCTTCTTTTCGAAGCACACCGCAATAATGGGTGCGTCTAAGTCCGTCCATTCTATCAAGTTGCAAGAAAAACACTCCTATTCTGTGATGGCATCTGTAAGTTGTTCAAGCGCATCAGATGTGATAATTGAAAGTAAGTGGTCGCTAATATTATCTGCAAGTTTAAGTTCGGTTTCTTTACCTGTTTGCATATTTTTAAGCTTGGCTGTATTATTTTCAATTTCACTGTCGCCCAAAACCATTGTATATGCTGCGCCGATTTTGTCGGCAAACTTCATTTGTGCTTTTAAACCACGGCCGACAATGTCAGTTTGTACTTTAAAGCCGTCTTTTCTTAAAGCGTTGCAAAGTTTTGTTGCTTTAAGGGCTGCGGCGTTGCCCATTGTGGCAATGTAAAGGTCACATTTTTGCACCATTGGTAATTCGGTATTTTGCGCCTGTAAAACAAGCATAAGGCGTTCAACACCCATACCAAAACCAAGAGCAGCAACGTTAGGGCCACCCATTTGTGCAATAAGGCCATCATAACGGCCACCGCCACAAACGGTGCTTTGTGCGCCAATGTCACCCGAAACAAATTCAAAAACGGTGCGGGTATAATAGTCAAGACCGCGCACAATGTGTGGGTTTACGGTATATTCAACACCTGCGGCGTCAAGGTGGTTTTTAACACCTTCAAAATGTTCTTTGCAGTCATCACAAAGATAATCAATAACAACAGGTGCATTTTTTCCAAGTTCAGAACAAACAGGCGACTTACAGTCTAAAATTCGCATTGGGTTGCGGTCAAGTCGTTCCTTACAGGTGCCGCAAAGGGTGTCAATATTTTCAGTAAAATATTGCTTTAATGCTGCTTGGTAATTTTTGCGGCACTGAGGACAACCAATTGAATTTATTTCCAAAGAAATTTTTTCAATCCCAACGCTGTCAAGCACTTGCCTTGCAAGCATTATAACTTCGGCATCGGCATTTGGGG
>JAZKYB010000179.1:0-1178 GCA_045611905.1 Acutalibacteraceae bacterium
CCATCAACCGAAATGACAATGGCTGGCTTGCCGTATTTTTCGCAAATTCGTGAAGCCACAATACCAACAACGCCATGATGCCAATTTTCACCATCGATTACAATAACTCGGTCAAGGTTGTAACCATTTTTCTCAATTTTCAACATTGCATCTTCGCAAATTTTCTTTTCGGTTTGTTGGCGAAGCGAATTATCATTATCAATTTCGTTGGCAATTTCAAGTGCTTTTAACATATCATTGGTTGTTAAAAGTTCTACCGCCCTTTTGGCGTTACCCATTCTACCCGCCGCATTTATGCGGGGGCAAATTCCAAAAGCAATGCGCGAAGCGTTAATTTGATTTAAATTAACCCCTGCAACATTTAAAAGTGCCGTAATACCAACCAAGCAATTCGACTTTTTAATTTTTTCAATTCCATATTTTACAATAATTCGGTTTTCAAGGGTAATTGGCATAATATCGGCAATTACCGCAACCGATAAAATATCAGCAAACTTTGGCAAAAGTTCTTCGGGCTCTGCCCCTTCCATAACACAAATAAGTTTAAAGGCAACTTCTGCCCCACAAATAGACTTAAAACTTGAAGGGCAGTCTTTTCTGTGTGGGTCAACAACCGCAGCAGCATTTGGTAATTTTTCAGGTGGAATATGGTGGTCTGTCACAACAACGGTTATGCCAACTTCATTTGCAAGTTCAATTTCTTCAAAGCACGAAATACCGTTATCAACAGTAATTATAACTTCTACCCCGTCGTTTTTAAGAGCCATTACTGCATCCTTGTTCATACCATAACCTTCGCTAAAACGGTCAGGAATGTAATAAGTACAATCCGCGCCACGGTCTTTTAAATACTTATAAAGTAATGCAGTTGCGGTTACACCATCACAGTCATAATCGCCATATACTGCAATTTTCTTGTTTTCGACAATGCTTTTATTAACAATATCAGCGGCGTGCATTATGTCAGCAAGTTCATAAGCGTCTGAAAAATATGGCTCGTTAGATAAAAATTGCTCTAAATCGGTTGGGTCAGTATACCCACGGGAAGCTGAAATTAAAGCAACTATCGGCTCTATCTCACACTCAATAGCAAGTTCTTTCGCCAATGACTTATCAACCGTTTTTATCACCCATTTTTTATATGCCACATTTTTCACCGCCTTTTAAATATAATTATC
>JAZKYB010000180.1:0-1974 GCA_045611905.1 Acutalibacteraceae bacterium
GTATAGGCAGCGTAAAAACTAATTATAAGCTTCGTGACTGGGTATTTTCTCGTCAAAGATATTGGGGCGAACCTATCCCAATCGTTTATTGTGAAAAGTGTGGTTATGTTCCGCTTCCCGAAAGTGAACTTCCTTTGTTGCTTCCTAATGTTGATTCTTATGAACCAACCGATAACGGCGAATCACCCTTGGCAAAGATGACCGATTGGGTTAATACCACTTGTCCACATTGCGGTGCACCTGCAAAGCGTGAAACCGATACAATGCCACAATGGGCGGGTTCTTCTTGGTATTTCCTTCGTTATTGTGACCCACACAATGACAAAGAATTTGCTTCAAAAGAAGCACTCCAGTATTGGTGCCCGGTTGACTGGTATAACGGTGGTATGGAACACACAACGCTTCACCTTTTATACAGCCGTTTTTGGCACAAGTTCCTTTATGATATTAATGCTGTTCCAAATGCCGAACCTTATGCTAAACGCACAAGCCACGGTATGATTTTGGGCGAAAACGGCGAAAAAATGTCTAAGTCACGCGGTAATGTTGTTAACCCCGATGAAATCATTAACGATTATGGCGCTGATACAATGCGTGTTTATGAAATGTTTATTGGTGACTTTGAAAAAGCTGCTCCTTGGAGCATGTCATCAATTAAAGGCAGTAAGCGTTTCCTTGATAAAGTTTGGGCAATGCAAGACATCATAATTGATGAAGCAGGTTATCGTGCTAATATTGAAGCCGAAATGCACCGCACCATTAAAAAGGTTACCGAAGACATTGAAGGCCTTAAAATGAACACTGCAATTGCTGCTTTAATGGCACTTATGAATACAATAAATGCCACCGGCGCAATTACAAAGGATGAATATAAGACATTTATAACTCTTCTTAACCCATTTGCACCACACATTACCGAAGAACTTTGGGAAATTTGTGGTTTTGATGGTATGCTTAATCAAACTGCTTGGCCGGTTTATGATGAGTCTAAATGTGTTGATAAGACAGTTGAAATTGTTGTTCAAATCAACGGTAAAATCCGTGCCCGCATCAATGTTGCGGCTGATATTTCTTCTGCCGATGCTATTGCGCTTGCAAAGGGTGAAGATGCAGTTATTAATGAAATTTCAGGCAAGACAATTATTAAAGAATTATATGTTCCAAAAAAATTAGTTAATATTGTTGTAAAATAAAGTAAAATTTTAAAATTTTTGTTGCAATTTTATGTTATATGTGATATTATATAAAATGCTTATTTATCATTGGAGGTGAAATTATGAGCGTACTCGAATATATCATTGGCGCTGTTGTTCTTTTGGTGTCAGTAGCTATTGTTTTTGTTGTTATTTTCCAACAAGGTCGTCGCGCAGGTATTAATGGTGTAATCTCCGGTGGTGCTGATACTTTCTTGTCAAAGACAAAAGCAAGAACATTGGATGCTAAGTTAGCTCGTATGACTAAGTATTTTGCAATTGCGTTTTTTGTGTTGGCAATCATTGCAAATATCATTGCAATAAATAACTAATAAAGGGTTAAACCCTTTTTGTGCGGGTTACCGCTTTTTTGAAAATTACCCCTGCTATTTTGGTGGAGGGAGGGAATATAATGAGTCAAGTTAGAATTAAAGAAAATGAATCACTCGATAACGCTTTGCGTCGCTTCAAAAGACAAACCGCAAAAGACGGTGTTATTCAAGAAGTACGTAAGAGAGAACACTATGAAAAACCCTCTGTAAAGCGTAAGAAGAAGTCGGAAGCTGCTCGTAAAAGAAAGTTCCGCTAAATTAAGTGATTAAGGCGGTTGATTTTCAACCGCCTTTTTTATTGAGGTATAAAAATGTTATTAAAACCCCTAATTAAACTTGAAAAAGTCACCGATATTTCTGTTGGTGTTTTAAATAAATACGGTATTAAAGCGTTGATTTTAGATGTTGACAATACTTTATCAACCCATCATGGACAAGTTTTAACTGAT
>JAZKYB010000181.1:0-11831 GCA_045611905.1 Acutalibacteraceae bacterium
AATGCCAATTTTTCAAATGCATCAATGTCTTCGGTTACATGTATATGATAACTATTGGTGATATAGTTTTTATCAGTAACACCCTTAACAATACCAAAGCGTCTTTGCAAGCATTTTGCAAATTTATAGGTTGTGCTTTCAAGTGGTGTGCCGTAAAGTGAATAGTCAATTACTTCATCCGCTTTCCACTTTGCAGTATATTCGTTTAATTTCTTCATAATTTCAAGGCCAAATTCCTCACCCTCTTTTTCGGTGAGTTTTTTGCCTATCATAGCATAAACGCATTCCCAAAGACCTGCATAACCAAGCGAAATGGTAGAATAACCGCCGTGGAGATATTTGTCAATGGTTTCACCTTTTTTAAGTCGCAAAAGTGCACCGTATTGCCATAAAATCGGTGCCGCATCAGAAACGGTACCTGTAAGGCGTTCGTGACGGGCTTGAAGTGCACGGTGGCAAAGTTCCATTCTTTCGTCAAAAATCTTCCAGAATTTTTCCATGTCGCCATTTGCTGAAAGACCAATATCAACAAGGTTTACGGTAACAACGCCTTGGTTGAAACGACCGTAATACTTTGGTTTGCCGTTTTCATCAACATAAGGTGTTAAGAAACTGCGGCAACCCATACAGGTATAGCAATGGCCTTCGCCGTTCTTGTCAACCTTGTTTTGAAGCATAACCTTTTCAGAAATATAGTCAGGCACCATACGCTTTGCGGTACATTTTGCAGCAAGCTGTGTAAGGTACCAATATTTGCTATCTTCTTTGATGTTGTCTTCTTCCAAAACATAAATAAGTTTTGGGAAAGCTGGTGTAATCCAAACACCTTTTTCATTTTTAACGCCCTTATATCTTTGTTTCAAAACTTCTTCAATAATTAAAGCAAGGTCGGCCTTTTCCTGTTCGTTCTTCGCCTCGTTAAGATACATAAACACAGTAACAAACGGTGCTTGACCATTGGTGGTCATAAGGGTTACAACCTGGTATTGAATTGTTTGAACACCACGCGCAATTTCAGTCAAAAGGCGCTTTTCAGTAATTTTTGCAATTTTTTCTTCGCTTAAAGTAACACCTGCTTCTTCAATTTCAGCCACAACTTCGGAATAAATCTTTTTACGGCTAATATCTACAAAAGGTGCTAAATGTGTTAAGCTAATGCTTTGACCGCCATATTGACAAGAAGCAACCTGAGCAATAATTTGGGTTGCAATGTTACAAGCGGTTGAAAAGCTGTGTGGACGTTCAATAGAAGTACCGCTTATAACAGTACCGTTTTGAAGCATATCTTCAAGGTTTACAAGGTCGCAGTTATGCATGTGCTGTGCAAAATAGTCGGCATCGTGGAAATGAATAAGACCACGGTCGTGTGCATCAACAATGTCGGGACTCAAAAGAATACGTCTTGTAATATCTTTGCTGACTTCACCCGCCATATAGTCACGCTGAACACTGTTAACGGTGGGGTTTTTGTTGCTGTTTTCTTGCTTAACTTCTTCATTATTACATTCAATCAAGCTTAAAATTTGTTCGTCAGTAGTATTTGATTTTCTAACCAACGCACGATTATAACGATATGTAATATAACGCCTTGCAACTTCAAATGCACGTTGATTCATGATTTGGTCTTCTACCATATCTTGTATTTCTTCAACGCTTAAAGAACGGTTAATATTAGCCGCCGCACTTTCCACATCTTCGGCGATGCGTTTTATTTGAATTTCTGTCATTCTGTGGCTTGGCACAACACTTTGATTTGCCTTTGTAACCGCAACAATAATCTTATTAGGGTCGAAGGTTACTTCTGCGCCGCTTCTTTTGATAATTTTCATAATACTACCCCTATATTTCAATAATTTATACACCATATATTGTGACTGCAAGGTTTATTATAGCACAAATTATTGAGATTTCAAGTACTATTTGCAAATTTCGACATTATTTTTTAAAACCTTCACCAAGTATTTCACCTGCATCACAAATAACTATAAAAGCCCCCTTGTCGTGACGCTTTGCACAGTTGCAAACCTCGTGCACTTGGTTGATTCTTAAAGTACACATAATCATACTGATTTTATTGCCCGTATATCCGCCACGAACATCAATTGTGGTAACCCCACGCCCTATTTTGTTCAAAATATCATACACTATATCTTGTGTTTTTTCACTTATGATATAAACAACCTTCCCCTTGTCAGCTCCATACAGCACCAAATCCATAATTTTCGAACACGCGTAAAGGGTTATAATAGAATAAAGTGCACTTTGGACGTTTTTGTAAACAAGCGCCGCTATTACAACCACCGCAAAATCCAAAAACAACATAAGTCGCCCCATGCTAATAAAAGGGTATTTAACCCCCATTAGCTTTGCAACAATTTCAACACCGCCCGTTGTTGCGCCACGAAGCATTATTATGCTTATGCCCAGCCCCAAAAGTGTACCGCCAAAAACACCTGCTAAAATTAAGTCTAATTTAACCTTTGGCAGTAAAGCGTTTATAACATCCAAAAGGCCTGAAGTTATTGCAGTTGCCAAAACCGTTTTAACAATGAAGCCCTTTCCAAACTTAAAAAAAGCAATAATAAAAAGCGGAATATTTATAATAAAAACCGTTGCACCTATGGGCAACTTAAATAAATAATTTAAAATGGTTGCCACGCCCGTAACACCACCGGGCGAAATTTGGTTTGAAGACAAAAACACCGTTACCGCAATGGAATAAATTGTTCCGCCAACCAAATAATAAACAAAGTCTTTTAAAATTTCTTTTATGCCTTTTTTCATAAATTACCCCAAAATAAAAAATGGTTACACCTTTTAGTGTAACCATTTAATTTAATCTTTTAAATAATTTTGCCAAATAATATTAAACAGCGCTTTTGCCCTTTCGTTTTCATTTAAAAGATAAAGCCACCCAAAAAGAGCTTCAAGACCTGTTGCGGTGTGATAATCGCCCCCGCTTGAATTTTTTGGTGTGTTGCCTGTTTTAAAATTGCGACCACGCTTAAAAACCGAAAGTTCTTTTTCAGAAAGTTCGCTTTCAATCAATTTAAATGCTTCGGCCTGCGCAGTGGCATTTACAAGTTTAACCGAAAGCTTGTGAAGTTCACCCGACGGGCGATTAACCTCGGCCAAAGCAGTCCGCACCATAAGGCCATAAACCGCATCGCCCACAAACGCCAAAACTGACGGGCTTAAAAGATTTGGGTTTTCCATAAAACACCTGCTTTAATATTATTAGCTTACATATTCAAATTCAATGTCTAAAACTTTTACGGTGTCGCCTTCACCGATACCTGCACGTTCCAAAGCATCGATAATGCCACATTCCCTAATAACTCGTTCAAAATATTGAAGCGATTCATAATCGTCAGGGTCGACATTATTCATAACTTCCATAAGCCAGTCGCATTCTTCAACATAATAATATGTGCCGTCAAATCTAACCTTAAACTTGCGGCGGTTTTTGTCAACCTCTTCTACCGGCTTTTCTTCGGCTTCATAAATTTTAATTGGCGGAAGTTTTGAAAGTTCTGCCCCTACATATTTAATAAGCTCGTCGGTACCTTCGGCAATTGCCGCCATAACAGGAAAGAACTTATATCCCTTATCTTCAAAATAAGTTTTAATTCGTTCAATTTCGTCTTCGTCAATTAAATCACACTTGTTACCCACAACAATTTGGGGCGCCAAGGTTAATTCATCACTGAAAACCGAAAGTTCGTGATTTATCTTTTCAAAATCGTCAATTGGGTCACGACCTTCACTGCCCGATATATCCAAAACATGCAAAAGCAAACGGCAGCGTTCAACATGGCGCAAAAATTCGTGACCAAGACCAATGCCTTCGCCTGCGCCCTCAATAAGACCGGGAATATCAGCCATTACAAAAGACGAACCTTCGTCAACCCTTACAACACCCAAAACAGGTGTTAAAGTTGTAAAGTGATAATTTGCAATTTTTGGTTTTGCTTCACTTACAACAGACACAAGTGTTGACTTGCCAACATTTGGAAAACCGATAAGTCCCACATCGGCCAAAAGTTTCAATTCTAATGTAACATCTAATTCTTCACCGGGGTGCCCGCTTTTTGAAAAACGTGGAATTTGGCGTGTTGCAGTACCAAAATGTTGGTTGCCCCAACCGCCATTGCCGCCTTTGGCAATAACCACAGGTTCTTCGGTTGAAATATCGGCAATAATTCGGCCTGTTTCGGCATCCTTAACAAGCGTGCCAACAGGTACTGCAATCACAAGATTAGGCGCCGACTTACCGGTGCAACGGGAAGTACCGCCGTTTTGACCGTTTTCAGCCGAATATTTTCTTTTATATCTAAAATCAGCAAGGGTGGAAAGGTTGCTGTCGGCTTTGAAAACAATATCGCCGCCCTTACCGCCGTCACCACCATCGGGTCCGCCGGCCGCAACATACTTTTCACGGCGAAAAGAAACTGCACCATCGCCACCATTACCGGCCTTTAAATGTATTTTTGCTATATCAACAAACATTTAGTTTTCCTCTACTTCAGTTTCAATAAAAGCATTATATAATTCTAATGCTTTTTCATAATCATGAGCTATTACATAAAAACAGTCAGGCACCAAAAGACCACCGGTTACAACTTTTAAATAACCGCCTGCACCCTCTTGTCTTACCATAAATGGTATATTGTTTTCCTTCAAAAGTTCGGCATATATACCCGAAAAAGCAGGCATAACCTTTTTAACCAAAACAATATCTGCTTCTTTTTTTACCTTTTTCTTAAAAAACACCTTTTATTCCTCTTCAATAAAAAAATCTTCATCCGAAAATTCGGGTGGATTTTCTAAAAATTCATTATAAAGCACTTCGGCCTTTTCAAAATCACGCTTGTCAACATAAATTTCATCCGCAGTAAAGCCACCACCGAAAGTTACGCGCACGCCGTTATCATCTTCACCCATTGAATATGGAATTTGATTTTCTGTTAAAATATCTTTAAAAATTTCTGCCAAAACAACATCCTCAAAGGTGGCAAGTAACACCGGTTCTGTTGCAATGATATCGTTTTCTATATCCTCTGCCCCAACCACTTCGTTTTCACTTAAATCTGCACCGCAAATGACACAAACTTCTTGGTCATCAGCACACTCTATACCGCATACGTGACAAATTTTCATATAAACCATTCCCTTCAAGGTATAAAATAAAAAATAAATCCGGACGCTGAAAGCACCCGGATTTTAAAGTTAATTATTGCTCAACAGCGTAAATGCTAACTTGTTTACGGTCTCTGCCAACTCTTTCAAACTTAACCTTACCGTCGATAAGGGCAAATAAAGTATCGTCAGAACCACGGCCTACGTTGTTACCGGGATGAATGTGTGTTCCTCTTTGGCGAACGAGAATGTTGCCTGCAAGAACAAACTGACCGTCAGCACGCTTTGTGCCAAGACGTTTAGATTCACTATCACGGCCGTTCTTTGTAGAACCAACACCCTTTTTATGAGCGAATAACTGAATGTTAATCTTTAACATTTTTTTGCACCTCCAAAATTTTAATGTTATTACTGTATTGCATTGATAATTCGGTCAAATGAAGCCGAAGCCCCGAAAGCACTTTTAGCGAAGCATCGCTTGGGTTTGAAACCTTGAAAAGCATTTCACCATCTGAAACCTTTGCCACTGCCTTATCGCCAATTATTTCGGTAATTGTGTTGGCTGTCATATACGCAGCGCTTGATACCGCTGCACAAACCGTTTTACCAACCTCGTCGTCACAGTTTACTGTACTGTGACCGCTGATTTCAAAACCATAAAGCTTTTCATCAGCCAAAAATTTTACACTAGTCATACTAATTATAACCTAATTAACCAATTTCGGTAATTTGTACTTTAGTGTAGGGTTGTCTGTGACCCATTTTGCGAGCGCAGCCCTTCTTGGGTTTGTAAGTGAAGACAGTAATCTTCTTGCCCTTGCCGTTCTTTAAAACGGTGCCTTTAACGAAAGCATCCTTAACATAGGGCTTACCAACCTTTAAAGTTCTGTTGCTAACAGCAACAACCTTGTCGAAGGTAACTTCTTCGTCAACGTTTGCGTTAAGCTTTTCAATGTAAATTACATCGCCGTTTTCAACACGGTATTGCTTTCCGCCTGTTTCGATAATTGCGTACATCTTTTTCACCTGCTTATTTTTCAGTCTCGCTACAGAAGGCGTGCACCAAAAAAGGCGCAACTTAAAAAAGCCCACAATATGCGGCTTATACAGTTTATCACAAACACTCAACTTTGTCAAGGAAAAAATAAGCGATTATCGTCTTGAATTTTTATATATCAAAAACTAAACGGACAAACTTTAATTAGTTCATCCGTTTAATGAATTATGCCTTTTTCTTTTTAATAACCAAAACAATAACAACCGCAATAATTACCGCAGCGAGAATGCCGACAACTATCCAAATAATTGTACCATTAGCGCCGTTATTATCACCGTCCTCGGCATTGTCACTGCTGACGTCGTTGTTAGTTACTGCACCGAGTGCGGGGATTTCTTCCTCAACCTTATCACCACAAACTATACAGGTTTTTGTGCTTATACCCGTTTCAGTTTCGGTTGCTTCTTTTATTACAACCACTTCGCCATAGTTATGGGCGGTCTTTTTGATTGAGCGCTTAACTATTTCATTACATTTTGTGCAGGTTCCTTCTTCTTCACCCTTTGCCGTACAAGTCGCCTCTTTTATTACGGTGTAATTTTCTGTCTTATGCCCCGTTGCTTTAATGGTGTTTGTTGTTTCTTTGTTGCAACGAGTGCACTTTCCGGTTTCAACACCTGTTTCTGTACAGGTAGGTTGCTTGGTGATTGTGGGGTTAGAGAACTTGTGTCCCAAAGCCTTGACATCACGTGTTTCCTTGTGGGTGCACTTAGAACAGTTTCTTGTCTCCTGACCTTTAGCTTCACAAGTTGCTTCCTTTGTAGTCTTCCAACCACCTAAAGAGTGTCCGGTTGCCTTAATTTCTCTAGTTTCTACCTTTTGACAGGTTGAACAGGTGCGAGATTCTGTACCTTTGCCTGCGCAGGAAGGTGCTTTAGTCTGACTCCAACTGCCGTATGTATGATCATTGGTTTTTGCCAAAGTCTCATTCTTTGTTGCATTACATGCGGTGCAAGTAAAAATTTTTGTGCCTGTTTCTTTACAGTTAGGTGCTTTGGTTTGTGTGCCACCATTCCAGGTGTGTGTTTTTGTTTCAACTGCACCGCAAGCAGAACAGGTGCGGGTGTGGTTAGTGGTGTTTGCGTTGATATGATTGCCATATGTATGGTTTGCACACGCAACCTTAATGGTTTTACTTGCAGTTGCGGTTCCAACATCGGAAGAACCGTTCTTAAAAGTAAAATCAACCCTTATGCTTTGAGCATTTGCGGAAATAGTTTTACCTTTGACCACAAAACTGAATACTGTTCCGTCAAGTGTTCCTGCACTAGACAACGCTAAAACACCATAGCCATTAGAAACAGTAAAGTCCTGCATAATACCAGTCTTTTTCCACTCGCCTGAAACTAATTCAAGTCCGTCACCTAATGTAACCTGAACAAGTGCAGAGCTGAGTGTCGGTGTACCGCTTAAATTAACGGTAATGGTTGCCGTAGCATCTTTTTTAATTTCGGACGGAACTCCGCTTAAGGTTGCGGTTGAAGCGGCCGAAGCGGTAACCGTAAAGCTAAACATTAAAATTATACAAATAGCTAATGATAAAATCTTTTTCATTTTTTAAAACTCCTTTATGATAATGGGTATAAACTGGGTAAGAAGGTGTGATAAAGAAGATAAATTGCATCTTTATCATTCACCTGAGTGTCGCCGTTAAAATCACAGTCTTGATTTACGGGATACAAATTCTCTAAGAAGGTGTGATATAAAAGATACACTGCATCGCGGTCGGTAACACCTTCAACACCGTCAATGTCGCCGGAAATATATTGAAGTTTACCACAATCGATGCATATTTTGTCTAAACCGAAATCATGCTCTATCTTACCCACACAACTTTCATAATGCCACTCAGCATATGACTCTAATACATCGTTTCCGTGATTAATATTAATTTCTTGCCGCTGTGTATCTGTTCCGGCGTAATACACATCACTTAAATTAACACAGTCATAAAATGCCATTGGCATTATAGAAACACAACTTTCGGGTATAGTAACACTTTTTAATCCTGTGCACTTGCCAAAAGCCCATTCTCCCATGATTTTTACATTTCCTGTAAATGTAATATCAGTAATTGAAGTACACTCATAAAAGGCGTTAGAAGTAATTGAATTAGACCCAGTAATAATTACTTCTTTAAGTGAAGAAGGAACATAGCTTTTATTACTATATTCCGGATATGATTCACTATTAGCGCCAAAGATATAACCAAAATTCGTAAAACCGGTTCCGTCAGCATTTTCCCCTACAAAAGGTAATGTGATTTTTTCAAGACTGGTGCATCCTTTTAATGCATTATTACCAATTGTTATTACACTATCGGGAATTTCTATACTTATAAGTCCTGTGCAACCCTTAAATGCATAATCAGGTATAATGGTTACGTCATCTCCAATATTAACAGTTTTAATGTTTATGCAACCATCAAACGCCGGACCCCACGATGGACCCATAGTGACACAATTAGTTGCATTAAAATTCACCGTTGTAATACCCGAACAATTATAAAATGCACGTTCACCGATACTTGTCACACTATCAGGGATAGTTATACTTGTGATACCAGAGCAATCTTCAAAGGCGCTATTTCCAATACTTGCCACACTATTTGGAATGGTTATACTTGTAAGCCCGGTACAACCCAAAAATACACACGCGCTAATGCTCGTTACAATGTCAGGGATATTTATGCTTGTAAGCCCTGTGCAGCCGGAAAATGCATACTCGCTAATGCTCGTTACACTGCCAGGGATATTTATACTTATAAGCCCTGTGCAGCCAGAAAATACACACGCACTAATGTTCGTTACAATGTCAGGGATATTTATGCTTGTAAGCCCTGTGCAGCCGGAAAATGCACGTTCACCAATGCTCGTTACACTGTCAGGGATATTTATGCTTGTGATACCAGAGCAATCTTCAAATGCGCTATTGCCAATGCTTGTCACACTATTTGGAATGGTTATACTTGTAAGCCCTATGCAACCCGAAAATGTGCCATTGCCAATGCTTGTCATACTATTTGGAATGGTTATATTTGTAAGCCCAGTGCAGCCATCAAATGCAAAATGCCCGATACTTGTTACACTATCAGGTATAGTTACGCTTGTAAGACTGGCACAATTATAAAATGCACAATCAGAAATACTTTCAGTACCATCAGGTATTACAGCATCGGTAACTAAACTGCCGTTTAAATAAAGATTTTGCGCATAAGAAAGCGGATTTGCATGATTACTATAAAAATCAATCTTACACCATGCTGTAAGATCAGTTATATAAACTCTTTTAAGACCGACACAACCATAAAATGCCATACTATCAATTCGTTTCACACTGTCTGGGATAGTAATACCCGTAATATTAGGACAATCATAAAATACTTTTTGTCCAATACTTGTTACAGGATACCCTCCCAATTCAGACGGAATCGTCACATAACCACTAGTTTCACGACAAGCAGTTATAGTTGCTTCGCCATTCGATACCTCATAGGTGTAATACCCACTTGTAGCCGCGGCCGTAGGTATAGAAAACAACCCAAACGGCAACACCGTCAACATTAACGCGAATGTTAAAATGATTGATAAAAACTTTTTCATTTTAAATCCCCTCCATCTTAAAACCATTCATTAAGTAAATAAAGCATATCTTCCGCTTGGCGTTTGTTTAAATATTGATATTTAGTTTCCAAATCATTACACTTTTCATCATTGATTGCACCAACACTAAACGCAGATTTTCTCAACCAATAAATATTATTTTCACAGTAGTTTTCTTCGATAAATTTTACCGTGCCACCATACAAATGCGTTGCACAAACACATATTTCACAATTTGCAAAATTTTTAAAATCTATTTCCAGCACTTTTCTAGCATCGCCTCGTGTTGTAATACCAATCAACTTATCTTTATACCGTAAAACAACCCACTTATCCCTTGCCCTTCGACTTAAATTCTCAGGATTTTCGATTTCAGCACCGCTTAAGACTAACAAATCAATAAGTTTTAATATTGTTTCACTTTTACCGTTATTAGATTTGCCCCATAAAACTAATACTTTCGTTTTGCTATTCACTCTTTTCACTATCCTTTATAGCAATAATTAGTTATATATCACTAATTATACTACCGTATTGTCACCAAGTCAACGAATAGTTAGTGAAATATAACTAACAAATATTTTTATAGTGATATATCATCTACATATAATAATTATGTAGGTGAAATGTATGGGTATTTGCGAATTTACAGTAAATAGAATTTACCAGCTTTGCCGTGAGCGAAAAATCACCCCCAACGCTTTAAGCTATCTGTGCGGAATTCCCCAAGCAACAATTAAAAGCATTTTAAATGGTGAAAGCAAAAACCCCGGTATTGTAACCATTAAAAAAATTTGTGATGGTTTAGAAATTACAATGATGGAGTTTTTTGACACTCCCGAATATCATGATTTAGTTCAAGAACTTAAATAACAGCAAAAAACGCCGTCTCTCATTAATTTTGAGAGACGGCGTTTTGAATTTGATAAATTATTAACCCATTTATTATTTGCTTGTTTTAACTATCGACATTGCGCTGGCAACCACAATAGCTATTAGCCCTAACAGCATTAAAAAACCGCCGGTTCTAAAAAAATTAAGAAGAACCGCATAGTAGGTATTTATCAAGCTTAATTTAGTATATATTAGATAATTTGGAATTGAAACTGAAGCATTGCATAAAAGCATAAACAAGCCCATCAAACCAACCGTTGTTAACGAAATAATGGGCAACACCCTGCCTGTTTTATTTTTTAAATTTCTAACTAATAAAATTATTGGCAAAATCAATATTGCACTTACTATTAAAAGGGGGGATAAATCCCCGCTAATTAAATATCCCCAATTGGTTACCGGGTAAAAACTTATTATATCCTTGACAAAAACCAATAATTTTAATTGAACGAAAAGCAAAATTAAAATTATACCGCTAAGCAAAATTATATTTTTGGCTTTCCTCATAAAATCACCTCTGCAAACTATTTTAACACAATAACCTTAAACCGTCAACACAGGCAAAATAATGTTATTTTTTAGCACTTATTGCATTGACAATGATATGTGAATTATAGTATAATTTAATATTAAAAGGGAGATGATTTTGTGATTAACAAATCTATTAAAAAATTAATATGTTACGGCCTTTCAAAAAACCTTTTTGAAAAATGTGACGAAATTTTTATAACCAACCGTATTTTAGAAATTTTGAACCTTGACAGCTTCGACTGTGACGAGGTTTTTGATAATATAAATTTGGAAGAACCCTTAAAAGAAATTTTGGATTTTGCGTGCGATAACGGTCTTATTGATGATAACATTACCGAACGTGACCTTTTTGACACCAAAATCATGTCGGCTTTAATGCCAAGACCAAGCGAAGTTATGAACAAATTTAACTCGCTTTATGAAAATTCTCCCAAAGAAGCAACCGATTATTATTTTGCTTTAAGCCAAAACAGTGATTACATACGCCGCTATCGTGTGGAAAAAGACCTTAAATGGAAGTCTGACACCGAATATGGCGAAATGGATATTACCATAAACCTTTCGAAACCCGAAAAGGATGCAAAACCAATTCTTGCAGCCAAAAATGC
>JAZKYB010000182.1:0-3408 GCA_045611905.1 Acutalibacteraceae bacterium
CTATCATATCGCAGTTAAAATAATTATAAGCCATAACCGAACAACCAACCGGTGCAACACCGATAGTTTTGCCTTCGATACCGAGTTCGTCCATAACTTCAGCAACCAAGCGGTGAACAATACCATGTGTACAACCGGGGCAATAATGAAGCGGAACATCGGCTAAAGCGTGTGGTTTTTCAAATACTACCATTATTTTGCACCTCCGTTTGCTTTTTCTATAGCAGCTAAAACTTCTTCAGGGGATGGAATCATACCGCCAACACGGTTGCAAAGAACATAGTTGCCCTTGCATTTTGTTGCAAGCTTAACATCTTCAAGCATTTGACCCATTGAAAGTTCAACGCTGATGAAAGTGTGTGCCTTTTCAGCAGCTTTTTCAAACACTTTGTTGGGGAATGGCCACAAGGTGATTGGTCTAATCATACCAACCTTTATACCTTGCTTTCTTGCCTCTACAATAGCGTTTTTAGCCACACGTGATGCAATACCGAAAGCGGCAATACAAATTTCGGCATCATCCATCATATATTCTTCGTACATAACTTCGTTTTCTTCAATATAGCTGTAACGGTCATATCTTTCTAAGTTTGACTTTTCCAAAGCGTCGGGCTGTAAGAAAAGTGAATTAACGATGTTATGTTCTCTTTCCATTTTAGTGCCTGTTGTAGCCCATGGCTTTGCAGGAACAGGTGCAATTTCATAATCAAGTGATACAGGTTCCATCATTTGACCCATTGTACCGTCGGCCAAAATCATAGAAGTCATGCGATATTTATCAGCAAGTTCAAAACCTTTAACGGTTAAATCGGCCATTTCTTGAACAGATGCAGGTGCTAAAACAAGCATTCTAAAGTCGCCGTGACCGCCTGCTTTTGTTGCTTGGAAATAGTCAGATTGTGATGGCTGAATACCACCAAGACCCGGACCACCACGTTGAACGTTAACAATAAGTGATGGTAAATCCGCACCGGCAAGATATGAAAGACCTTCGCCTTTAAGTGAAATTCCGGGGCTTGAAGAAGATGTCATAACACGAAGACCGGTTGAAGCAACACCGTAAACCATATTGATTGCGGCAATTTCGCTTTCGGCCTGTAAGAAGCAACCGCCAATTTTAGGCATTCTTTTTGCCATGTAGGCAGCAATTTCAGTTTGTGGGGTAATAGGATAACCGAAGTAATGGCGACAGCCGGCAATTATTGCGGCTTCGGCAATGGCTTCGTTACCTTTCATTAAAACCTTATCAGCCATTTTTACACTACCTTTCTACTGTGATGATGCAGTCAGGACACATTGTTGCACAAAAAGCACAAGCAATACAATCGTCCATATTAACTGCTTCAACGGGATGATGTCCCTTTGCGTTGATTTTATCTGCGGCAAGAGTTAAAACTTTTTTTGGGCATACATCAACGCATAACCCACAGCCCTTACACTTGTCGGTTTTAAAAGTAAGTTTTGCCATTTAAAGCACTCCTTCTTAATTTATCTTTTTCTGTAAATTTAATGGGAAGATATTTGAAACGCTATCCTTCAAATCTTCATAAAGAACATTATACACCGAAGTACACTTAATTGGAAGACCCGTTTTTTCGGAAATTTCATCAGCATAAGCCAAAGATTTTAAAATATCTTCAGTTTTTGTTTCTTCCCCTAAATTTGAATTATTAACAATGGCGGTAAATTTCATATTTGCCGCATTTTCAATTTCCTTCATTATTTCAATGGTGGAATCGGCATCGCGTGTTAACGGACGGAAGCAATTTATTACAAAAATCATTTCATAATCGTTTTCTTCCAATATTGCGGGAGAAATTCTGCCAAGTGCATAAGCGCCACGGTCATCTCCCCCAACATCGATTATAACCCGTTTTTCTTTTTGGTCGCAAATTGAATATATTTGCTGTGGAAGTGCAGGAATATCAACATTACTGCCCGCATAATCGGAACAAATAAGTTCTATTCCCTTTTCCCGTAAATCACTTGCGCTGTCCTTTGTGCGAAAATATGGGTTAACAATGTCTAAATCGGCAATGGCAACCTTTTCAAACTGATTTTTAAGGTCATAAGCCATATTAACCGCAACATTTGTTTTACCGCTACCGTAATGACCACAAAGTAAAGTTATTCGTTTATAAATCATAATTTATTTCTTTGAATCTTACCGCTGGTAGTTTTTGGCAAACTATCTCTAAATACCACAATACGGGGATATTTATAAGGCGCGGTTCTTTCTTTTACATAATTTTGAATTTCTTTTTTAAGTTCTTCAGTTGGTTCGGTGCCGTTAACAAGCACAATACTTGCCTTAACAACCTGACCACGAACTTCGTCAGGAGCAGCAGAAACACCACATTCTAAAACATATGGAAGTTCCATAATAACGCTTTCAATTTCAAATGGTCCAATGCGATAACCCGATGATTTAATAACATCATCAATTCGGCCAACATACCAATAGAAACCGTCTTCATCACGCCAAGCAGTATCGCCTGTGTGATAGAATTTTTCGCCCCAAACCTCTTTGGTCTTTTCTTCGTCGCCATAATAGCCAACCGCAAGACCGCAGGGACGACCACCCGAAATATCAATAACAATTTCGCCTGTTTCACCGTCATCAACGGGGTTGCCGTCGGGGTCAACGATAGAAACATTATAAATTGGTGCGGGTTTACCCATAGAACCGATTTTATGCGGCGCACCGATAAGGTTGCCGATAATCATTGTGCTTTCGGTTTGACCAAAACCTTCAAGAATTTGAAGACCTGTCACCTTTTCAAATTGGCGGTAAACTTCAGGGTTAAGTGCTTCACCCGCAGTTGTCATATGTTTAACCGATGATAAATCATACTGTGAAATATCTTGTTTAACAAGCATACGAAGCATGGTTGGTGGTGCACAGAAGGTTGTGATTTGGTATTTTGCAAACATTGGCAAAATATCGGCTGCATCAAAACGGTCAAAGTCATAAACGAAAATTGCCGCTTCACTAAGCCATTGGCCATAAAGTTTTCCCCACATTGCCTTTGCCCAACCCGTGTCGGAAATGGTAAAGTGAAGTCCGTTGGGATCAACGGTATGCCAATACTTAGCCGTATGAAAGTGACCCAGCGCGTACTTGTAGTTATGTGCTGCCAGCTTCGGATATCCCGAGGTGCCCGACGTGAAGAACATAAGCATTGTGTCGTCTCCACCGGGAGCATCAGCCGTTCTGTTGTGGTGAGTGCTGTAGAGGGTATATTCCTCATCGAAGCTTCTCCAGCCCTCACGGACACCGCCTACTATAAGCTTGTTCTTAAGCTCGGGGCAATTTGCCGCCGCTATGTCTACCTGACGGGCAGTATCGCCGTCCGCGGTACAGATAACGGTGCTTACGCCCGCAGCCTTGAAGCGATACTCAAAATC
>JAZKYB010000183.1:0-6289 GCA_045611905.1 Acutalibacteraceae bacterium
AATATATTATATCATTTTTTGGAGAATTTAAATGAAATTTAAAAAATATTTTATTTTAATAACAACATTTGTAATTTTTGCCACACTTATCGGTTGTGAAACGCCCGATACTTCAAGCAATATAACAAGCGGCGATAATAAATCTTCTTCACTTGTTGAAATGCCTGACATTGTTTCGCTTGATAAAAAAATGGCTAACTTTTTCGATATAAGTCTTTTTGATGAAGAAAATTATTCTAACATTTTCCTTGGCAGAAATTTTGAAATTTCGGCAAGTTATAACCAAAAAGAATTAAGTGTGCCAACAAACCTTGAAGCACTTAATAAAATTGGTTTCAAAATCGCACAAGGTCAAGAATATAACGCTAATTCCTATATTTATGCCAAAGAAACAATTACATTAAATTTTGTTGATGAAACAACAAGCATTACTGCACAGTTTTACAATTCTTCTAATTCATCTACACGATTAAACAAGTGTAAAATATGTAAAATAAGGGTTGAAAATGACGTAAACACAATTGGTTTTAATATTAATGGTATTAATAACAATTCAACAGTTATTGATGTTATTGACACCCTTGGCACACCTTCACATTTTTATGCCGTAACTGATGATAATTATTATTTTGATTATTTTATCACAAAAAATGACAGAAGAAACAAAATTCGCGTTTTTGTTGATTTAATAAATGACTGTGTAACCGCAGTGGAATTTTCAAATTACAAATAATTTTAGGTGATTTTTATGAAAAATAATTTTTTCCCTGCTAATATTTTATTACCAAAATCCGACTTTGAAAAATGGGCAGTTGTTGCTTGTGACCAATACACTTCCGAACCGGAATATTGGACAAATGTAGAAAATTTCATTGGTGAAAAGCCATCGGCTTACAATATAATTTTACCCGAATGTTATCTTTCAAATGACAACAGTCAAAGAATTGAAAAAATCAATAAAAATATGCAAAATTACCTTGATAATGGCGTTTTTAACGAGATTAAAGATTCTTTTATTTATGTTGAAAGAACCCTTGCTGACGGCAAATTAAGGCGTGGTATAATTGGTCTTATAGATTTGGAAGATTATTCTTACATAAAAGGGGAAAAGGCGCTTATTCGCTCAACCGAGGCAACCGTTTTAGAAAGAATTCCGCCCCGTGTTGAAATCAGAAAAAACGCGCCCCTTGAAATGCCACATATAATGCTTTTAATTGATGACAAAGGTGAAACCGTTATTGAACCGCTTGCCGAAAAAACAAATACCTTTGAAAAACTTTATGACTTTAAGCTTATGCAAAATAGTGGCAGCATTAAAGGTTATAAAGTAAACGGTGATGATGCTAAAAATATTCAAAACGCATTAAATTTACTTATTGCCGATTGTGATGACAAAATGCTTTTTGCTGTTGGTGACGGTAACCATTCACTTGCAACCGCAAAGGAATGTTATGAACAAAATAAAACCGAAGCTTCCAGATATGCCTTGGTTGAAGTTGTAAATATTCACGAAAAATCATTAGAATTTGAACCCATTTATCGTGTTGTTTTCGGTGTTAATCCCGAAGAAATTATTAACGACTTTTTAGACAAGACCGGTGGCGAATATTTTGGTGCCGACGCCCAAAAATTTACATGTGTATATGGTGAAAATGTTCGTGAAATTTCGGTAAAACCAACCGGCAAATTAGCAATTGCCACCCTTCAAAAATATTTAGATGAAAATAAAAAAGGTGAAATTGATTACATCCACGGCGAAGATGTAACAATAAACCTTGCCAAGAAAGAAAACACCATTGGCTTTATTTTCAGTGGTATGCAAAAGGATGAACTTTTTGATGCGGTTAAGCTTGATGGTGCGCTTCCAAGAAAAACATTTTCAATGGGTCACGCAAGTGACAAGCGTTTTTACATTGAATGCCGTAAACTTTAATTTATTAACCGACCTTAAATTTAAGGTCGGTTTTTATATGCAAAATATTGTAAATTTTCCTTAAAAAATATTGTAAAAAGGTCATATTCGTTGACAAAGTATATATTTTAATATATACTGTATTTGTAAAATTTTTGACTTTGGGAGATAAAAAATTGAACTTTAAAAAATTGTTATCGGTTTTTCTTTGCATAACACTTTTAATTTCAATATTTTCAAATGCTTTGTTTGTTATTGCAGAAGAAATCAACAATAAAGATATCGTTATGATTGGTACAATAACCGAACCCGGCACAAATAAAGTTGGCGTAATTATTCGACCTGATGCCAAAAGAGAAGGAAGGGTTCTTACAATTGCCGATAAAACTGTTGTTACGGTTACAGGCAGTAAAAACGATTTAAATAACGAAAAAAATTCTGCAACTAACAAAACTTACGTTTGGTACGCTGTTACATACACAAATAATGGCCAAACTTACAATGGCTATGTTCGTGAAGATATGATTACCGTCACAAAATATACCATCGATAAAACCTTTGAAGAACAATTAAAGGATTTTCCCGAAAGCTATCACGAAGCATTAACAATACTTCATGCTCAATATCCTAACTGGGCGTTTCAAGCCGACAAAATCAACATAACCTTTAATGAAGCTATTGCTTTGGAAAGTGTTTATCCAAGAAAACTTATAATGGACAAGAATGCAATTTCTTGGGCTTCAATGGGGGACGGTTGGTACAACTGGTCGACAGGCGTTTTTGCAACTGCCGACGCTAACCTTATGGGTGCATCACGCGAAGTAATCGCTTATTATATGGACCCAAGAAACTTTTTAAACCCAAATGATATTTTCATTTTTATGAAGCAAAGCTATGATGCGGCTTCGCAAAATATTGAAGGTGTTAGAAAAATTATTGCCGGTCGCAAACTGTTTGAAAATTATAACGACCCAAATGATACCGCTTATGGTGGTGATTTTGCAGCAGTAATTATGGAAGCCGGTAAACAATCCGGTGTAAGTCCTTATATTTTGGCTTCAACAATTATTCAAGAACAGGGTTCTGAAGGTAATGCTTTGGCAAAGGGCTACAACTATAACGGCACTGTTGTTTATAATTTCTTCAATATTAAAGCATCGGGCAATTCGGGTGACCAAATTATTAAAAACGGTGCTTCTTATGCATATTCGCAAGGGTGGACAACCCGTTCGGCCGCAATTATTGGCGGTGCCAAATTTTATGGCAACAGTTATTTAAACCGTGGTGACAGTTATTCACCCGCAAACCCATATTATAACCAAGACACATATTTTTATAAAAATTTCAATATCTTAGATAAAAACAAGATAAGTCATCAATACGCACAAAATGTTGCGGATTCTTTAAGCAGTGCTAAGAATTTGAAAAGCTTATACACAACCGATTATACGACATCGCTTGTTTTTAGAATTCCTGTATATGCTAACGATTCTTTGCCAAAAGAAAGCACAGTTTTACCCGAAAACAACGCCAAATTAAACAACTATTATTTAAATAATATTGTCGTTGACGGTCTTACACCATCTTTTTCAAGATATGAATATAATTACGCTTTAAGAGTTGAAAAAGATACTACCGTTCAAGTTAATGTTCCTGACAAGGCATCACTTGTTTCTGCCACTACATATCCGTTAGTGCAAGGTGATAATACAGTTAGGATTACTGTTAAATCCGAAACGGGCTTTACCAACGATTATATAATCAATGTTAATGCCGCAACGGCTTGTCAGCTTATAATTTCAACTAATGGTGCGGTGCAAACACCAACTGTTTTAAAGGGTGATACCGACGGCAACGGCAAAATCACCATCAGCGACTTGGTGCTTGTAAGAATGCATTTGTTAGAGCTTACAACCTTAAAGGATAATGCACTTACTGCTGCCGATACTGACGGCAACAAAAACATTACAATAAGTGACTTGGTGCTTATAAGAATGCATCTTTTAGAACTTATTGATTTGAATTCAAACTAACCGTTAAAAAGAGGGACTAATTATGAAAAAAATCTTATGTCTTGCAATTTCACTTTTGCTAACATTTTCAATTTTTGTTTTTCCTGCAAGCGCTGCAGAAGGGAATTCGGTAATTGCATTTAGTTCTAACACCATTACCGTAGGCAGTAATGTTACTGTAACCGCAACGATAACCGGCCCTTCAAGAATGGATGGTCTTAATTTCATTTTGTCTTACGATGCTGACAAATTAACCTATGTATCCTCAAACTTTGCCGATATTAATGCAAATAACGCAGGTAAAATTAAAATTGTTGACGAACCAAAAGCTATTACCAAATCATATTCTTTTGTTTTTAAAAGCAAGGTTACAGGCGGTGCGAGAGTTGCTGTTGAAAGCCCGGTTGCATCATGTCTCGTTAACAATATGCCAAGCGATATTGACATAAAACCCGGCAGTGCAACCCTTAACATCAAAGATGTTGAACTTCCAAGTGATGCTAATTTAAAGTCACTTTCTTTAAGCGTTGGCAATATTTCGCCTGTATTTAATGCAAA
The DNA here is from genome assembly GCA_045611905.1 of Acutalibacteraceae bacterium. Classification (GTDB taxonomy): domain Bacteria; phylum Bacillota; class Clostridia; order Oscillospirales; family Acutalibacteraceae; genus UBA737. The sequence continues at coordinate 4,483 of JAZKYB010000183.1, forward strand.
CCGCACTAACTACACCGCAAGTGTGCCTTTTGAAACCCAGACAATTAAGGTTTATGCTAACACTTCTGACGCCAAAGCCAAAATTGCGCTTCAAAAACCAAACGCACTTGTTGTTGGTCAAAACACAATTAAGCTTGTTGTTACAGCTCAAAACGGTGCTCAAAAAACCTATACTATTGTTGTTACAAGACGCGAACAAGGTGTAAACGAACCTACAACCGAAACACCTCCCACCGAAACAACAAACCCTTATGAAGTAACTATTTCGGGTAAAAATTATGAAATTTTAACACAAATACCCGAAGAAAATATTTTAAAGGGCTTTACACTTTCTAATGTTGAATATAAAGGCAACCAAGTGCCCGTTATTAAAGATAAGTCAAACGAAGTTACTGCTTATTTCCTTAAAGAAACCGGCGCAGAAGGTATGGCCGCCTATACTTATAATGCCGAACTTGAATCATTTGAACTTTTAAAATACATCACTGTAAATGACACCGTTTATGTGTTTAAAGATTTTCCCGAAAACACAGTTTTGTCAAACGATTATTATTCTAACTTCACCCAAATTGGCAATTTTTCTGTTAGTTCTTACTTGAGCATTGACACACAGCTTTCTGATTTTTCTTATGTTTACTGCCTTGTAAACGGCGAAAGCGGTCTTTATTGTTATGACAGTAAAGAGGGTACAATTCAGCGTGCATTTAATGTTCATTTAATGGAAGCACAAACCAATACAACACCCGAAAAAGATGATTTCATTTCTCGCTTCAATTCACTTTCTACAAACGGCAAGGTGCTTTTGATTGCAATGCTTATTGCTGCTGTTTGTCTTGTTGTGCTTATTATTTTCTTAATTATTATGGCAGTTAACAAGCTTTTTAAAAAGCAAATTGATATTGACGAAACAGACAAATTCGATTTTGAGGACGTCGTTGTCGTTGGTGACGATAACAATAAAAATGACTAGTTGAAAAACAGGCCGCCCTTTTGGGCGGCATTTTCAAATTTTTTGCATTTTTCAAGTGATAAAATCATTACAATTATATTGGGTGATTTTATGATTTTTTTAAAATATGGTGCAATAGTTTTATTGTCAATTTTCGCATTAACAATTTTAATTTTGGCAATTTTAAGCCGAAAGCCGATTAGATTTTTGCTTTTTAACAGCTTTATTGGTGTTTGTCTTTTGCTAATTTTATATTTAACAAGAAAATTTACAGGTCTTAATATTGCTTTAAACCCATATACCGTGTCGTCTTCGGCAATTTTGGGTGCGCCTGCGGTTTTGGGGCTGATGATTTTAAATTTTATATTTTTAATGTGACACATTTGGTACATTTAATATAATACAATGCTTATAAGAAAGGGGAAAGGTTTATGCTGAATTTCATATTCGGTTTACCGTCAAGCGGTAAAACACAAACAGTTTTAGAAAAAATTAAAGCTGATGTTTCAAATAATAAACAGGTTGTAATTTTTGTGCCCGAGCAGTTTTCTTTTAACACCGAAAGGACTGTTTTAAAGGTGTTTGACGAAAACAACCCCGAAAACATAAGCGTTTTAACCTTTTCACGCCTTTATGACATTCTTGCAAACGAATTTGGCGGAATTTTTGGGAAAACACTTTCCGATACCGACAAAATTATTATTATGACCAGGGTTTTAACCTCAGTTAAATGTGAACTTTTAGTTTGGGGCAAATATTATAATTCACTTAATTTTGCTAAAACCGTTTTAGACACAATTGGCGAACTTAAAGTAAATGCTGTAACAGCAATTGACATTAAAAAGGCCGCCGAAACAA
>JAZKYB010000184.1:0-2389 GCA_045611905.1 Acutalibacteraceae bacterium
CAATAAAGCTCTAACAAGCCTTTGCCAAGATAACGGGGCAAGCCGTAGCTACTTACTATAATTTCAGAAGCTCTGCTCAGGAACGAGACTTGCACTTTTATGCCGTACCATCTTGCACCAAAGTGATGGCTCTCTAAAACGGGGGAAAAAAGCAATAATTCCGTCAACGCATTTAATTAATACATATTCAAAATACCAAATAATTATAACACCCATAATCAGCTTTGTCAAGCGTTTTATAGGTGTTTTTTAAACTTATTATAATTGGTCTTTTAATTCTTTAAGTTTATCAATGCAATCAACACAAACCTTATATCCGTTATATTTAACAAGTTCGTCTAATTTATTGCACAAAAAGCAGGCGGGCTTATATTTTCTTAAAATAACACAATCGTCTTGAACAAAAATTTCAACGCTGTCAACATCGCTTTCAATGTTTAACTGTTTGCGAATTTCTTTTGGGATTACTACCCTACCCATCGAATCAATATCACGAACAATTCCTCTCGGTTCCATTAAGTGTACCTCCATAAAATACTGAAAGCATTATAACACTTTTGACAAAAAATGTCAATATCACCACTTTATTGGCTGCAAACCATTAGCTTTTAAAATTTCATTTGTCTTCGAAAAGTGCTTGCAACCAAAAAATCCACGATAAGCCGAAAGCGGACTTGGGTGCACCGCCGTAAGCTTTTTATGTATTGGATTTGTAATAATTTGCGCCTTTTTTTGTGCGGGGCTTCCCCACAGCAAAAACACAATAGGGGTTTGCTTTTTATTAAGTTCGGCAATAATTCTGTCGGTAAAGGTTTCCCATCCTTTGTCCTTATGGCTTTGGGGTTGACCCTCACGCACGGTTAACACATTATTAAGCATTAAAACGCCCTGCTTTGCCCAACTTGTTAAGTCACCGCTTGGGGTTATCGGTCTTCCGACATCATCATAAAGTTCCTTAAAAATATTATTAAGCGAAGGTGGAGGTTTTACACCTTCCCTTACCGAAAAGCAAAGCCCATGCGCTTGGTTAAAGCCATGATATGGGTCTTGCCCGATTATAACCACCTTAGTATCAGAAAAGGAAGTGTATTTCAAAGCATTGAAAACATCTTTTTTCGGCGGATAAACAGTGTGCTTTTCATAATCTTCATGCAAAAAAGCAAAAAGCCCTGTTAAATAGGGCTTTTGCCATTCATCTTTTAAAATTTCATCCCAGTCGTTATTCAGCTTCATCTTTTTTCCCCATTCTTGACAAAATTACAATTGCAATTTGAAGCGGGATACCAATAAACAAAATTTTCCAAATTTTTATGCTTAAAAATTGAATCGCAAAACAAATTAAAAGCGACCAAACAAGCACAGATAAAAGCCAAAAAAGTGCTTTTCTTTTGTGCCAAATACAATCAAAAACAATAGATGCAACACAACTTGCGGGCACTGCCCATAAAAATAACATCCACATCCATCTGCCGTTTGTGCAAATATCAAAAATAACAAACAACAAAAGTGCAATAAACCAAATACCAACAATTGTTAAATTGGTTATGCTAACATAAATACGCTTTTTATCGTCATTTTTAATTGGTTGTGGCTTGACAACTTCGTCACCGATTATATAGTCAAGACTAACCCCATAAAGCTTACTGATTTTATAAAAAACTTCAACCGAAGGTAAAGATTCACCCTTTTCCCATTTGGAAATCGCCTTGTCAGAATAACAAAGCTTTTCAGCAAGCTCTGCTTGGGTTAACTTATTATGTTTTCTAAGATATAAAAGTTTTTTTCCTATAATTACATTTAAATTTTCCATAATTTAATTATACCATTTTGAAATAATTTAGTCAATAAATTAAAATATTTTACCAATATTATAAAATAAGGGGTGATTTTTTGGGTATTATACAGTGCGCCGAAAACTGCCGTTTTCAAAATGACGGTTACTGTGCGTTAGATTATTGTTGCAACATAAATTCAACCGAACACACTTGTCCTTATTTTATTTCAAAATCACTTGACAGCATCAATGGCCTGTCGCAAATTGCTAACGCCAATAAGCTTGATTGAATCGGGACAGTCAGTAATTTGTTTTATGCACGCTTTTGGCAAAATACATTTTGTAAATCCAAGGCGGGCAGCTTCGTTGACACGGGCATTTGCACGTGAAACCGAACGTATTTCACCCGAAAGACCAATTTCGCCAAACGCCACGGTTTGTTCATCAATTATTTTATCCATAACGCCTGAAACAAGCGACAATGCAACTGCTAAATCGGCCGCAGTTTCATCTATTTTCATACCGCCAACGATGTTAAGGTATGCATCTAAATTAGAAAAACAAAGCCCAATTCGTTTTTCTAAAACCGCCAAAATAAGACTTAAACGGTTATAA
>JAZKYB010000185.1:0-25016 GCA_045611905.1 Acutalibacteraceae bacterium
TGCAAAAGCCCTTGTGAAATTAGGTTTTAAGCCGATGCAAACTTTCCTTTTGGGTGAACACGTCATGCAAGGCACAAAAGAAAACGAAGATTTTATTGCTGAATATATTTTAATGGGCGGGGTTGCCGATGAATAATGAAAAAAAGAATTCATATTTGAGAATTTACAAAGACCCCACGGGGCAAAGCAAAGATTGGGTGATTGAAATCGGCGGGGAATATGACAGCTTCCGAATTGCGGTTGAATTTGCCGACTTAATCACAATTAAAAATGAAATCATTAACATTGAAGAAAGGGTCAAAAATCATGAAAAAGATATTATGGCAAGGGCGGGACATAAAAAGAATTCGCCAAGAAAAAGGATTGTCACAAAGTAGGCTTGCAAAGATGCTTGGTTATTCAACAAGCTATATTCGCAAAATTGAAAATGAAAAACTACCAATGACAAAAAACTTTGATTTTGAGTTCAACAAATTATTAATAAGAATTTCAGCTTATGAATGGAACACAAACGAAATTTACATGTATTCAGAACCAAAAGAACGCAAAAGCGGGAAGATTTGGTTTTGGTTGGGTGTATTATTGACGGTTGCGGTCATGATTTGGGGGTGTTTATGAAAAAAAATCCTTCCCAACATTTCATAAACAGAATAGAAAGGATAATTGTGAGGGCAAAACAAGCAACAAACCCAAAAACAAAAAATAAAATAGCAAGGGTGATGATGAAAATCATAAGACTTCGCAAAAAAGGGTTAATTTTAGATTGAAAGGAAAAACAATGTTTTTTAAGAAAAAAAAAGAAAGAAAAATATTAATTGCAGTATTTAACGGGGTTTTGAACTATGTCAAAGAATGGAACGAAAAAACCTTTCCGGATGCTACAATGGCGGGGCAGTTGGCAAAACTTGAAGAAGAAATACAAGAAATGAAGGATGCCGACAACGAAGACAACATAGTCAAAGAAATTGCAGACATGGCAATCGTAATGGGCGGGCTTCGCAGATGGTCAAGCCTTTTGGGGGCATTTCATGAAAAACATTTGCTTTCAACACTTGACAACAAAGCCCTTGCAAGATTGATTGCCGAAATCGCAAAGAAAATGACAATCAACCAAGAGCGAAAATGGGAAAAGGTGGAAGACGGAAAATATCATCACACCCCCAAAAAGAAAAAGAAGTAAAGAACGGGGGCAAAAGCCCCCTTTTTTGTTTGTAGTTGATTTTTGCAAACTTTAATTTTATACTTTAACACAATTAAACAACCCACAATTTTCTTAAACAAAAAACATGAAAAAAAATTTAAACAAAAATTTAAACAAGGGAAGATGTCGCAAAGCCGAGAATTTGCGCCTTTGTCGTGAGTTGTTAAGAAAGGGAAACAGTCAAAGAGAAATTGCAAAAATTTTAAACATAAGCTTGCCGACCGCAAACGCATATTGCCAAGAAATTGCCAAAGAAATTGAAGATGCTCACAAAGCCGAAGTCGAAAAAGACCAAGAAGACCGCTTGAAATTCCGGCAAAGAAAAAGGCGCATCCGAGAAATAAACGAAACAGCGCAAGCCTTGCAAGAACCGCAAACACCGGAAGAATTGGCAAAAGCGGGCTTCACCGCTTGTTTGCAAGAATTAAAAATTCGCTTGCCGTCAATGACAAATGAAGAAGTTATGAAAATCACCGTCGATTTGTGGGACAGAGTGAACAAATGAAAATATTAATTTATCGTCCCGACAAAAAAATAATTGACAATCCGAATGTTGATTTTGATTGCCTTTATTATTTAAATGGGTGCAAATATTTCGAACCAAAGTCAAAAGAAATAAAACACCCCTTGGAGAAAATCCACAAAATAAAAATAACAAATTCTTTTGTTGAGGTTGCCGGATGAATTTTAACTTTAAATTTAACTTTAATTTTGATTTTGGAAGCGAAAACCACAATTTAAGCTTTACGGAATTTTGCAAAAAGGCAAATTATCCACAACCTTTTCCCAAGCAAATTGAAATGAAAAACTTTATGTTTTCCGGAAATTATCCGCGAATGATACTTGGCGCGCGTGGTTATGGGAAAACCGACTATGGGACAATCCTTGGAAGCGCGGAAGCCCTAACAAATAACCCACAAAAAGAAATATTGCTTGTAACAAAGGAACGCGAGCGCGGAAAAGAACTTGTCGAAGAAATCCGCAATGTTTTAATAACACACAACACGCGACTTGCCGGAAGGGCAAAAACAAAACTTCGCATTAAAGGCAAAACGGGAAAAGAACCGAATTTGGTTGCGCTTACCGTCCGAAGCCGTGGTTTTCGTGGACGGCATCCGGACATGGTAATCATGGAAGACCCCATTACACCGGAAGACACAAGCCCCGCAGAACGAAAACGTGTAAAATCGGTTTATGAAGAAATATACAAACTATGTCAAAATATTGTAATCATAGGGCAACCCGTCCACAAGGCGGATTTATACCAAGAATTAAGGGGAATAATTCCGACTTTTACAATGATTTGGGGCGATATACCCCAACTTGATTGTGACTTGGAAGCACAAAGAAAAGCGGGTGTTTCCGAAGAAAGCATCCAAGCATCTTATTTCTTAAATATTATTGGTGCGGAAAGTTTACCATTTTATAAAATTAAAACGGTTGATTATACAGCAAGCGCGAATGTTGCATTTATAGACCCCGCCCGCGAAGGTAAAGACTACACCGCAATTTCAGTTGCCGGAAGAAATTTTGACAATTTAATTGTTTCCGGTTGGGCTTTCCGGAAACCTTGGTATGATTGCTTGGAAGAATTCGAAGAAATATTCACAATATTAAATGTTGGGCGGGTATGTATAGAAACCAACGGCATCGGCGAACTTGCGGTGATACAAATGCGGAAATTGGGAATTCCCACAGTTGGCAGAAATACAACCACAAACAAACATCAACGCATCATGAATATTGCTTCTTATGTCAACGATATTAAATTATATAAACAAGATGAGGGAAACCCTTTTTTAATACAGGGTAACAAAATTTTTATTGACCAAGTCAAAAATTATGAATACAATGTTGAACATGATGATGCGCCGGACAGCATGGCGGGGGTTGCAATATTCATGGGATTAATAAAAGATGGTATTTCCTAATATATTTAAAACAATGACGGGCGGGGCGGTTATAACCGACCTTGTCAACCCTTATCAATTGGAAATTGAAAAGGACAAATTCGTTGAATTTCAAACTTCTTTACTTTATCAAAAAATATTAAAAAGATGTTACGCAAAAAGCAAAGGATTAACACCGGACGAAGCGCGCAATTTGTGGGATAGTGTAGAACTTTCGAACGCGCAATATGGCACAATAACTTTGATTTCCGATGCAATGACAAAGTGCAAAGAACTACTTTTGGTTAATGATAGCGGAATTGTTCGAGTTGCCACAACCGAAGAAGCGGACGAAATCAAAAAAGCATACGAAAACGGAAAAACACTTGATAAAAAAGTGTATATGAACTTTTCAAAATATACCATGTCCGAAATAATAAAAGTTTATATGTGCTTAATATATGATATAATGGGCGGGGCAAAAACAAACCTTGGATTGGCAAAAAGTCTTCAAATGAAACTTGCTGATTTGAGAAAAACCGTTTCAGCATCCGCAAGCGAAGATGTAAAAACGCAAGCCCAAGCAATTGCCGAAGCCTTAAAAAACGGAAAAAGCGTTGCGGTTGATGCAGGCGACACCATCGAAACAACACAACTTCAAACCCAACAAATAACAGACGGTTTAAAATTGGTTTACGGTTGCTTGGCTTCAATCTTGGGTGTTTCAACTTCCTTTATTTGCGGAGAATTAACAAGCGGAATGGCAGTCACGGGTGAAGCAGATGTAAACGCAAACGAAGACGGCATTAAAGACTTCTTTTATTCAGTATTCAAGCCGATACATGAAAAACTTTTCAATAAAAAGATTGAATTTGTGACCGATAATTGGCGCAAAGTCAAAGAGTTTGCACAAGTAATTCCATACATTGAAAGTGCTATTTATGCAACGGAAGAACAAAAGAAAGAATTTTTTGATTATATTTTCAAAGGTGAAAAATGATTTTTAATCCGAACCACTTTTTAAGACTTATTCTTGGGGTTGGGTTTTTCAAAAACCGCATCTTAAACAATGAACTTGACATTAAAAAAGCGGTAATGTCGGCAATTCTTAAAGGGTCAGACCTTAAAAAAAGAACGGTAAATGCAACCGTTTACAAAGTTGTTGACAAATACAAAGAAAAAATGGAAAAATTGAAAGAAGCGGGGGTTCGGGCTTTCAAAAGTGAAGCAATAAACGACGAAGTATTATTGAAAGAAAGAATTGAAAACCTTGTTTTATGGGATGAAGTGCAAAGTCTTAAAGAAGAACACGAAGGTGAATATTATAGGTGGTTGCCTTCATCAGCAGAAAACCCCGACCCCGAACACCAACTTTTATATGGAAAAATTTTTAAAGTTGGGGAAGGGGACAAAGAAGGCAACATGCCTTCCGAGCGTTACGGATGCCGATGTGGTATTGAATTTTTGACAGCAAGCGAAGCCAAAGAAATGAAAGGAAGGATTAACGATGGCATTTAGCGAAGAACAAGAAGCGCAGATATTAGATGCGATGGGTAAATTTAACGATTTTTTAAGTTCGCAACAAAAAAAGGAAGAAGACGACAAAGACAAAAACTTGTTAATTGAAGCAAAAAAAGATGTTGTGGACAAAGGAAATGAAGCGGAAGCCCAAGCCGAACTTGAAAAAGCTTTGGGCTTTAATATGAATATTTCAACATTTGCGGAAAAATACAAGGATGTTTTACCAACCGCGACTTCATCAATTATTGATTTGTCAAATGGTAAAACATACAGTTCTTCAATTGCCAAAGCAAACGAAATGCGAAAAGCAATTCTTGAAGGGTTCTTGGAAATTCAAGCAAATATTGAAGCCTTGCCCGAAGGCATGAAGGCGAAGGCAAATTCTTACAAGCAATTGACGGAAGATGCAAAGTTGGAAAAATCGGGCTTATATTGGGAAGTTGTCGAAGTTGGCGCGGAACTTTTAACCGCCAAAAAGCGGATGGATGCCGTAAACAGAGCCAACCAAGGCGGAAACAACAACAGCGGGGAAGATGCCTTTCGGGCAAAATTCCTTGCATTAGGTGATAAATACAAAAGAAAGGATTAAAAAGATGACTTTATTGGGAACACCTTACGAGCGCGGGAAATCGGACATTATTGTCAGCCGATTGGTTGCAAGCCCGATTGAAGAAGGCTTGTTCGTTGCCGACAAAAGCAAAACCGAGGTTGAAGCAATGGCAAGCGGAAAAGTCCCCGCCGGAGTTATGGGACAAAATGAAATTGTTGGATGTTCGGTTGTAAAAGCCGGATTGCGTGTTTATGTCCAAGCGGATGATGGATGCACACCGACAGTCGGCGCGCAAGTTTACGTTATACCGACCACCGGAAAAGCAACACACACCGACAATTCAAGCGCAAATATTGGAGTAAATGCCGTTTTTGCGGAAGGTGCTTTAAAAAGCGACGGAGTGAGCGACAACACAAGCACAAAATCAAATTCTAAAAAATGCGTTGCAATCAACTTTATTGGCGGGTTGTAATGGCTAAAAACGAAAAAAAATTGGATTTTAAAGAACCGGAAATCCAACCACGGACGGAAGAAGACGAAGCAAACAAGCCCGCCCCGACCGTAAAAAAACAGGTTCTAAAAAAGTTCGCAAAATTTCAGAAAGGAAAATAAAAGATGGCTACCGATGCAAGAACTGGTATTCTTACCAAAGAAGAATATTTGAGCAATGCGCGCATCATGTATTCCCCCATTATTCTTGCCTTGCAGAATAGGGAATTTCACAATGTCGATGTTTCCCGCGCAAAATTCAAAGAATTAAATGTTGACAGCGATTCAATCGTTGCCGAAATTTTAACCAAAGAAGCAACCGAGAAAGCGCATATTAAAGCGCACGGCACAGAAAAAACCTTTAATATTTTTGTAAAGGGTGCAAAATTTATCAAGTCTTTGGCAGATGGGGCAGTCGTTGACCTTCAAAAAGTCCACAACCAAGTCTTGCGCCAATACATGATTTTGTTTGATAAAGACGGATTGCATGGTGACGGCGGAAACAATGGTTTGTTGACTTCTTCCGACCCTTATTATGTTACATTAACTTCGCATCAAATACCAAAGGTCAAAAGTGGAGTAACAGCATTTGACCGCGTTTTGGATTTGAACGACGTTGTTCTTGACCTTAAAGCAAAAGTTCGCGAATACACCGCTTCAAACGATGTCAAAATCTTTGTTTATGGCGACGATTTAATCAAATTTATGGGAACAATCACCCAAGACAATGAAACTTCGGTTCGCGAAATCTTGCAAAAGGCATTTCCGGAAGCATTGTTTATTGAAGTGCCAAGCGTTGCTTTGAATTCCGGAGATGGGAACGGTTTTGTTGTTGTTTCCGATGATTGCACAACACTTCATTTAACAACCGAACCGACAATCAAGAAACAGGGCGAGAATGAAGAAGACGAATATTATTATGCCAACTACATCACGGGTTCTTTGCAAGTTACCCCAGATTTGGAAGGCGCAGTAATCAAACAAGCAATCACTTTTGAAAGTTAGAAAAAATGGCAAACGAAATCAAAAACTTTGCAAACAGTTGTTTAATGGAAATTGACCAAGCGACAATTACACAAGCGGAAGAAGCTTTGCTTCCAAGCGTTTATGATGAAGAATTGATTTTGGATGCCTTGGCAAAAGTGATGAACGAACGAGGGGCAACGGGCAACGGGTTTAAAAAGCTTCGCGCCCTTGCCACCCTCAAAGGGTATGAGTTAGGAACAAAACAGCGCAAAAGAAGCGACATTTTAGTTGGGATGGTGCTTGAATAATGGAACTTGAAATTAAAAATCTTGCCAAAAAAATCACTTTTAAGCTTGATAAATACCAAGTTCAAGTTGGATTGTTGGAAAATAAAGTGCGAAACAAGCCAAAGTTTGGCGAATTTAAAAGCTATGCCGGAAAAACACTTTTAAGGGAAGGCGGTGTTTCTAAAGGGGCTTCATTGGTGGAAGTTGCGGAATATTTAGACAAGAATTATAAATGGTTGCGAAAGCCTTTTTTACTCAAAAATAACAAAGAGGTTGTCGCGGTGTTAAATGATATTGTCAAAGATATGAACGGACAAGACCTTAAACAACGCATCTTGAACGGATTTCAAGCCGTTGTCCGCAATCCTATTTTGCGCGGTGAATATGGGCTTCACTCTACCAAGTGGGCAAAGAAAAAGGGCTTCAATCAACTTTTAATGATGACGGGGCAATTTTTCAAAAACATAAAAGCGAGGTATGCAAAAAATGTTTAGACCACTTTTTGAAAGATGTTTAAAAAATATATTTGAAGTTGACAAAGTTGTTTATGGAAGCATTGCCGAAGGTGATGAACAAAATTGTCTTTATGTCCTTATAACCGACATAAAAACAAGCCCCGCGGATGGGGAATGTTATTTTCGCGTTAATGGTTCTTTAGGCATCAATGCCGAAGCGGTCAATTATAAATATGGCTATTTAAAGCAAAGATGCCGACTTGCAGACCAAGAATATACAAAATATTTTGGTTTTGCATCAAATGACAACAATATCAATTTCACAATTTATAATGATTATTATGTAAAACCGACAATTGATTTCACTTTTCGGGCATCAATTCCATGGAATCCGCCCGCGGGGAAAATCGAATATGAAAACATTATATGGACAAAGGATTAAACATGAAGGATATTTTATTAAACTACGTCATGAAGGTTGATGCATACGCGCCAACACCAAGCGCGAGTTCGGCATATATCCGCAAAGTTCTTTGCGTTGTTGCCCCCGCTTCCGGTGTAACAGGCGGAACAATCAGCGAATGCACAACAAAAGCAGAGGTTGAAGCATTAACAACTTCAAATTGCTATAAGCTTCTTGAAGCGGGCATGAGTTCAATATATGTTTTGCCGAATGATGATTTGGATTTGGCGGACATTTTGGAAGCAACCGACAAAAAGTTTTTTACAATTTTAATTGACAATGCATTTGATGACACCGATTTGGAAAGTTTGGACACCGGAACTTTTAACGGTGTTGTTGGTTGGACGGTTGACGACCGCACAAAGGCAAAAACCTTTGGTTATTCAAAAAATAATGTCGGATTTTATGACATTACAACAAACGCTTCAAAAAATACGTATTGGGCATTTGGAAAAATGCTTTCGGCAAATACTTGGAAAAATCAACAATATATTGAAATGCCCGCATCATCCGGAATAAGCACAATAAACCTTGCAAACCTTTTCTTTGATGATAGCGTTTCTTTTGTTTTGACTTCGCCGGAATATGGAAATCGGCTTGCCTTGTTTGCTTCGAATAGGCGCGCAATTGTTGCCCCATATATCTACGAAGAATTAACATTAAAGCTACAATCAAAAGCATTGCAATATATTTCATTAAATGAACCGAATTACACCAACGCGGAAGCAAGCCTTCTTGAAGATGCGTTGCAAGGCGAAATTGACAAATATATTCAATCCGGATATATTGAAGAAGGAAATGTTGATGTTGCTTTGGGGGACCAACAATTTGTCGTTAATGCACAAGTTGAAGTCCCCGAACCAAAAGCAATGTGGCGAATTTTTGCAACAATGAAACAAGGGGAGATTTAAGCGATGTTTCAAATTTGGAATTGCGAAGGCGGGTTTACCACCGGAAACACCAATTATAAATTCAAAGATTTGGATTCCGTGGCTTATACCTACAATTTAAAAAAACACCTTATCCGTGGCGCAAATGCAACCAATAAAAAAGGAATTCGTAGTCACGAAGGCGGAAAAACCGCGGATGTCGCAGAATATACTGTTATGGATTGTTCAAAAGAAATATTTAAATTGCTTTTGAACTTATACGAGCAAGAAAAAAGAATTGATGCTTTTTTCATTGACCGCAACACGGGCGAATACATTATTTTCAAAGATGCAATAATTCGCGACAAACCACGTCAAACCAACGTTAGCGAAGATGACACAAGCCACAGTTTTGTTTTTGCGGTTGAAAGCTTTAATGTAACGGAAAAGGTTGTTGAAAATGACGAAGATTAATGTCACAAAGGACGATTTGCGGGGCTTAAAAAGCCCCGCGGGCTTCCAAGTTCTTTACACTTTGTTAATTGGTTATTATACCGTCCCAACCTTTGATGCAAAAACCGATTTTAACGAATTCATAAAAGACTTTGAAGCAATGCCAAGGGAACGCAAAAAAGAAGTTTTGAAAAAAGCGGTTTGCATTGTCCCTTTAAAAGAAGAAGAATATTTGAACGTTTTGTATTTTGCAAAAGACGAAAACGGCATCCACTACACAAAAGAGAATGTGGACAATTTAAGTTATAGCGAAATCATGGAATTAGTTGTTGAAGTTTGTCTTGCCTTTGCCGAGTGTAAAGTTTTTTTTTAACAAATGAACAAATAAAAACTTTGGAAAATTTTTCGGTTGACCTATTTCAACAAGCTAATATATTATTAAAGACAAGGGGCGATTTTAGTTTTGAAGAACTTTTAAATATGGCATTTTTGGAAGCATACAATGGCAGACAATTACATTCTAAATATAAAACCGACGATTTCACCAAGTGAGGGGCGAAAACTTGAAAACAGTTTGAACCAAAGGTTCGCGAGGGTTGCGAAGAAGTTCGGCGGTGCGCTTCGAACAGGAATTTCCGGTTTAAAAGGTGTTATTGCCGGAGTTTTCACGACCGGAATCATGGGGGCGGTTGGTGTTCTTGGCGGAATATTGACCGCAATGCTTTCAAACCCCATCAATCAACTTAACCAAGCAATTGACAAAGCTTTGGGAAAAGCGGACAATATTTCAACCCGCGCCGGACAAATTGGCACAACTTCCGGAAGATTGCTTCAAATAGAAGCCGTTGCCGAAAGTGCGGGTGTAAAAAACTTTGACATGATAATTTCACGTTTTCAAACAGAACTTCAAAAAAGCCGAACAGGCGAAAGCGATTTATTAAAAGAATTTGCGGGCGAAGAAGACACTTTGGAAGCGTTTATAAAAGTTATTGACAGTATAAAACAATTAAAGCCCGCGGAACAAAATTTAATGATTTCAAAGATATTCGGCGAACGCGCAAACCTTCAATTGGCGGAATTCATACAAGCAGATTTAAAAGCAAGAAGACAACAAATATTTGGCAATAGGTCAGAAAAAGAATTGACCGTTGCCGTTGACAAATTAGGGAAAATGGAAGATTTGCAAGCAATATTGCGCCAAAAAACCGCCGTTGATGACCTTTTAACAAAAAGCCGAATGATTAATGAAGGAACAATACGGATGCAAAATGCACATGAAAAGTCACAACTAACCCAAGAAAATAAACAAATGGGGGCTTACGGCGATTTTGCAAAATTGGCTTTAATACAACAAGATTTAAAAAGTCTTTTAACGGATATTCAAGTCAAATTAATTCCGGCAGTTGTGGCAACCGCGGAAAACGTCGGCGATTTATGGACGGGGTTCAAAACTTCAAAAATTGGTAAATGGATTGGATTAGATAAGGTATTTAAATAATGTTGGGCGGAACTTCACCAGTAATTGTTTTTAATTTTGCTTCCATATCTTCAAAAGATATATTAAGCAAAATTGGGGTTAATATTGCGGACGATAGCATTTTCAATTTTGATGTCCCTTTATATTCTATCCCGTTTTATCTTGACGAAAATCTAACGGGAATTTTAGTTGATGACCACGAAAGAAGCGTAAATATTGAATTTGAAACAGACGGCAAAAACAATTATGAACGCGAAATTTCAAGCGATGTCAAAATAACACTTATTGCAGAAAGGGAAAATGTCACACTTCAAGCATTTTTATCAATATTTGAACAAATTTTAAAGAAGCTTGCCCCCGTTTCTTACAAGATTTATTTTTATTATGACGATGTTTTTATGACAAACGCTTCATTAAAAGATTTCAGCGTTTCAACACGACAGGGGACAGATACGCGCTTAATAACATTAACATTAACAAACCGAAGCGAAAAATCAAAAGCAGTTCAAACAATACTAAAAAAAGCGGGTGAAACTTTAAAGGATTTCTTCAAATGACAGTCAATTGGTATGATGTAGGCAATAAAGATGAATTTTTAGCAAAAGCAATTCCCCAAGAAACCAAAAAGCTTAATTTGGAAGATTTGGGGGAAGTTGAAGTTGTTTTTCTTTCCGGATTTGCCTTTTCGGTAATTTTCAACGGTGAAATGCTAACCCCGAATTTAAACGGGCGAAATCCTTTTTATAAAGACAAAACTTCATGTTATATTGATGAAAATAACGAAGTTTGGGTTGGGTGTGAAATATGAAATTGAGAATTGAAAGCGGATTTTATAAATATTTCCCAGATTATGTTGGAGAAATAAAGCTTTACGAACAAAGAACGGGTTTAAAACTTTATCCAATGCGAAACTTTTGGACATTTCAAATATTAACACTTCTTCCGAACTATTCATTTAAAAATCATAAGTTAATTGGCGAAATAAAAGGCATTGTGAATTATGCCGGATTGCCGGAAGAAGTATTAACAAAAAATCAATTGACATATAATGTCAAAAATGGAACAATAACAGACAGGGCGGAAGCATCTTTGCAAACATTAGATTTTGCAAATGGGGCTTTTTTGACCTTCCCAACATTGCCCCAAGCTTACGCCCGCGATGCGGATAAACAACAGATAACAGGGCTTGAAGCTTTTGTGGATGCAAGATTGGGAATGTATAAAGTGGAAAGGTTGGTTTATGAAGATTTTTGATGCAAAAGTTGAAAATGGAAAAGTCATTGCCGACGGTGCGCCCGTTGAAAATTGCCCGATTTTGGGGGAAGGGGGCGACAGCGAAGGCTTTTTAATTATGGCAGAAGGTGAAATTGTTTATTTGCCCAAAAGAAGCCCCGATTTAAAAAATACACTTCAAATTTTATCTAATTTAATTTCAATATTAGCTTCTGAAATTTATCAATCAAACGGCGGGGGCAATATAACAAACCCGACATTCACGGCGGATTTAGCACAGCTTAAAAACAGCGTTGAAGAACTGAAAGGGGCTTTAAAATGATTGATGCATGGCTAACTCAAAAAAAAGTCACAGAAAAGAAAATTCGATATAATCCGTATGAGGTTTATTCAAATTGTATAACTAAAATTCCCAGAAATATTAAATTAGAATTAAGTGGCAAGGTTTTAACTTTAAAAAGTGGTTCAACTTGTGTTCAGTATGGTTCTACCTATCAAACAATAACATCTACAAATGATTTAACGAGAGATTTTTCAAATATACCCAGCACGTATTACGATAAAAAATTGGTTATTTTTCCGAACAAAACTTTGACATATATCGGATATTTAAAAATAGATAATATCTCATCAGGGAGTTCTTTACCGACAGGATTGGGAACAGGACAATTGGGGTTCTATAACACAACAGATAAAATCCTTTACGAAACATCTGACGGGGGAACAACTTGGATTGCAAGAAATTCAACTTATCCTATTGCGTTGATTGATGTTGATTCTGTTGGTAATATATCCTTTGCCAAAGACTCTAACGGTAATGATATGATATTTAATGGTGCTGGATTTATCGGACACCACTCTTTTGTATATCCGAATATAATGGTTCTAGTACCAAATGGATTTAATGAAGATGGAAGTTTAAAATCTTCAATCCAAACAATTGGTTCATTACAAATAAGGGAATTAAGTGCAGGGCAATCTTTCGTAGGCTTAAATAAACGTTTATCCTTGAATACTGGTTGGGCAGCGTATAAAGAAGTTGAAAACTACAGCGATGCAGACTTTAGTAAAAAATGGTTGCGTTATTATGTTAAAAACAATAATAATATATATGTTTCTAATGGAAATACTGTTATTCGTGAAAATTCAACTCCTTTTGTTGAATATACCTACGACGGCACGATAGTAACCGACTTCACAATCCGACAACCTTATGAGGGGGCGGCAGTTCAAACTTTGTATGAACCGGAAGAATACGAGGTAGAATACGACAGAACGTTTTTTAACTTAGAAGATACGGTAGTTTTTAAAGCCAAAAACATATTAGAAACGCAAGAACAAAGCCTTGCATATGAACCGAATTTAGGCATTGACCTTAAACGCTTTTTAGACCCCGATGTAAAAATTCAAAACAGGACTTTTGAAGCCTATTCAATCCAAAAGTTGAGTGAACAAGGTATTAACACAATCGAACTTTTGAGTGATAAAGAAACGTTTAGACAATTGTTTGATTATAAAGTAGCTGAAACAGATAATGAAGGGATGATTGCACAATGAGTTATAATTTAAAAAATGGGTATGCCCCGCGCGATTATGATGAAATTTTAGAAACTTGCATTCAAATTGTAAATGAACAATTTGGGTATGAATACACCCCGCAAACATTCGTTGGAACGAACTTATGGAAATTCATTTATGCAATAATTCAAGAAATAATGACCGTTGAAAATGATATTGCCGAATTGGGGGTGAAGCTTCAAGATTATATTAGAACCCAAAATGAAGAACTTGTTATTCCAAGAAGTTCACCAGATGGCATAACACAGATTTTAAAAGATGAATTAGGGTTGGAAGCTTCAATAAAACCAACAGAAAGCGCAGATGCCGGAAATATCTATTTAGCAGTAGATGTTGACAATACCGCCGAAGATTATTTGGAAACAAAACAAAAAATCCTCAATACATTAGCAAAATATATGGGGGCGGGGCTTTTCTATAACGGAACAGAGCAAGGAACGGTCACGGAAATAAACGGGCAACAATTTAATTATGCTTATAGTTTACCGACCACGGTTGCGCTAAATGTAAAAATTCAAATAAAGATTTCGGATAATACAGCTAATTTTGTTGAAACACCGACAGTTGTTAAAGAAAAGTTTATTGAAAACTTTAAAAAATTATATCGTTTAGGCTACGACTTTGAACCAACTATATATTTATGCCGTGATGATTTGGATTTTGCTTCGGAAATAAAAATATCCTATCTATCAGAAGGAAGCTACACTTCCGAAATTTATCAATCAGACTATAACGAAAAAATAGTTATAACCCCCGATAATATAGAGGTTGAAATACAATGACGCAATTTGTAGATAAAAGCGAAGATGAATTAAAGTTTTATAATCTTTTTAATATCATGCTTAACCAAACAAAAATTGATATTGAATCGTATTACGAAACAGCCTATCAAAGCAAAACTTTAGGCAATATCTTATATGAAGAAAAGTTGATGCCGATTTACAAAATTTTGCCTAAAAAAACATTTATAAAAGCTTATAGCGCGATAATAGAGGGGCAAAAAACTTTTGGTTCTATAAATTCATATATAAAAATTCTTTATGCTATTTTTGGGGAAAATGCGGAAATTGTTATAAGCAAAGAAAACCCGCTACATATAAAAATTGTTGTGACAGCTTATCCGCAAGAATTATATTTATGGAAGGTTAGAAACCAATCAAAAAATATTATAACAAAAGACGGAAAAGCAATTATCTTTAAGCAATTATTAGGTGGAGTAACAAACCGCGAGTTAATGCAAGTTTTAAAATCTATCACTAACGCGGGAACGCACGTTGAATTTATATTAAATGAAGGGGAATAAACAATGGCAGAAGAAGAAATTGAAATATCCGATTTGGAACTCAAAGAGGAATTAAACGGCGATGATTTGTTGCCGATAGAAACAAGTTTAAGCACGTTTGCCACAACTTTAACCAAAATAAAAGATTGGATGGCAAATTTTTTTATAAGTGAAAGCGGAGTTAGAAATATAATATCAACAACATTGGGAGATATATACCCAGTTGGTTCGGTGTATATAGGCACGCAAACAACTTGTCCGATGGCTTCTAAAATAAACGGTTCAACATGGGAATTAGTGGCAAGCGGGCGCGCATTATGGACAGGTGACGGAACAAATGGCGGAACAACCATCGCTGCAGGTTTGCCGAATATAACCGGAACTTTTGGCGCGACGGATGGTTTATCTTCTTCTGATGCAAGGGAAGTCAATTTCAACACCGCTTCGGGTGCTTTTTCTTTAAACAAGTCAACAAATAATTTTGGAACGTGGGACAGTTCAAGAAACGTAAACGGCGGAAAAACTGTTTCTTTTAACGCATCGCAGTCAAGTTCGATTTATGGCAACAGTTCGACAGTTCAGCCACCCGCTTATGTGGTCAACGTTTGGCGCAGAACAGAATAGGGGGAAATATGGATTATATAGAAAAAACCATAATTGCAAAAGACGAAAACGGAAACGACATTGAGGTAAAAGTTAAAGAATACCCCAATATACCGGTTGTTGTTGTGGAAGATGAAGAAGAATGAATATTTTAACCTTTTTAATAGACTTTTATTTAGGAATAAAATTTTCGGATTAGGTGAATGATGACTAATATAAAAAATAACGGCGGTAAAGGAACGCACAAGGTCGGCAATGTAAATGTTCAAATTGGCGACAAAGAGGGCATTTATGCGGGTTCAGCTTCAAACATGGCAAGATTGTTTATATTTTGTAATGTTATTTGGGCAATTTTATTTGGCATTTTTGCTTATTATACAGGAATAAAACAAGGAAATTTAGAAAGTCGCATTGTTTTTCTTGAAAGCTTAAATAAATGAAATATCAAGAAGGCTTGAAATCAACAAAAGATTTTTTAAAGACTTCACCCGAACCGCAAATTCGGGAAATATGCGACAAAGCGGGGTTGACCGAAAAGGAAAAACAAATAATTGTTTTAAAATTCCGAAAAGGCAAACCCCGTCTTCATGCATCCTATGACCTAGGAATGAGCGAAAGCAGATATTCGGTAAAATTGACCTTAATTTTGCAAATATTAAAGAAAGTTTTGATTAATTTGGGCTTTATTGATGAATAAAACATTTTTACAACATAATTAAAACAAATAATTCCTTATATTGTGACATGGTAAAACTTGAAAGGGGGTTTTACCATGTTTTATTTTACAAGATTGCAAACATTGTTATTGCTTAACCTTTGCAAAAAAACGGGTTGCCCCTTAACATTTACGGAAGGGACAAAAAATGTATAATAACCCGTTTTTTATGGGACAATTTCCCGCACAACAACCAATTCAAAATATGAATGTTCAGCCCCAAGCATCTTGCTATTTTGTGAAATCGGCATCCGATTTGGCGGGCATAAACGCGATGCCGAATGTCTTTTATGTTGGATTAGCGCAAGAAGCAAAAGAAATTTACGTCCGAAAAATGAATAATGACGGCATTGTAGAGGTTGAAACATACACTTTAAAAGCCGAACAGAAACAAAAAACCGAATTACAAACAATTGCGGAAAGATTGGAAGCAATCGAAAAAAAACTTTCAACACTACCAACACAAAGACCAACATTAACTTTGAAAGGCAAGACAAATGAACGGACTTTTAATGCAATTGATGAATAGATTTATGGCGGGACAGCTTCAAAACATGCCGGAAATGCAAATGTTTAATCAAATGATGAACGGAAAGACCCCGCAACAGCAAGGGCAAACAATTCTAAACATTGCACGCGAACGGGGCATTGACCCGAACGCAAAAATTTTCACCGACCAAGACTTACAAATGTTCGGTTTGAGTATTCCCCGCAAGGGTTGATATTTCCCGAAAGGTGATTTGTTTTAATCATTAAAAGGAGTTTTAAAAAATGGCAGAAAATGGATATTCCTTGTCCGATATTGTCGCCACTATGGGCGGAAATGGCGGATTTGGCGGAAATGGCGGTTTATGGGCTATTTTGTTTTTGTTTGTAATTATGGGCGGTGGAATGTGGGGAAACCGTCAGAATGTCGCAACGCAAGACATGGTTCAAGGTTCTTTCAATTATTCAAACCTATTAGACCAAAACCGCGATATTTTAAACGCAGTCAGCGCAACAGGCGCACAAGCCGTTTCAGCAACCAACCAAGCAAAATATGACAATATAAATGTCGCCAAAGACATACAAGTTGCATTGACCGCAGAACTTGGAAGACTTGAAACAGCGGGTGCAAACATTTTGGCAAAACAAAATGAATGTTGTTGCAATACTTTAAGAGCAATTGACGGTGTGAACTATGCCAACGCACAGAACACCGCTTCAATTAATGCAAACACAACCGCACAAGTTCAAAAGATTTTGGATGCTATCATGGGCAACCGCATGGCAGACATGCAAAATCAAATTAATCAACTTTCCTTGGCTAACCAGATGCTTGGGGTTGTGAAATATCCAATGCAAACCACTTACAATTCCGGATGCAATCCGTTTTGCAATTGTGGTTGCGGTGCTTAACCTCTGGGCGGGTTCGCCCGCCCTTTTTTGGAGATTTTAGAAATGGCTTGCAATTGTAAATATAGACATACAACAACCGCGCTTTCAACCGATGGTTTGTTGACATTTAGCGACCCGAACAATGTCGGAAATCTTGAAAGGTTTAATTTTATTTTAACAATTAATCCGGACGATGTAATAACAACCGCGCCCGTTGCTTATACCGCAACAATAAACGGTTCAGCCGTCCCAATTGTTGATATTTGGGGGCTTCCTATAACAACCGACCGACTTTTAACCCGTTGTTTGTATAAAGGACGATATGTTGGCGGAACTTCCCCGCATATTACATTAAAGAACGCTTTAAGCAACGAAGCCGAAAGCATAATGAAAACCGAAGCAAACGGGGGTTAATTATGAAATACAAAGACATTGTGAAAACTTTTGTTGAAGACGACCTTTCAATGGAAGAATTAACCGACAAAACAAGCGAGTTTGTCGAAGATGTTAGGAATAAACACCCCGAAATGGTAGATGCTTTTTTGCACAACCTCAAAAAAGATTTTTATTATTTAAGCGATGACGAAGCAAAAAGGGCGGTGGATAACTTGCGAAATGAAAGTTCAGAACACCCAATGGGGGAAAAGTGGGACAAAGCCACAACCTTAAAAGCTTTTAAGGATGAAGGACACCCCACAAGTTCGGATAAATATTCAGAAAACGGGGTATATTTCACAATGAATATGGTTTATTCGGATTTCTTCCCTATGTATAAAGATGCCGTAGAAAAATATGTCGAACATGCGTATTTATTTTTGACCGACAAAGATTATAAAGGCAAATATTCAAAAGAAAAATGGTATGCATGCAAAAAATAAGCTTGATTTTTTAGTCGGCATAGCTAAATAATATAAGAAGGAAAAACGACAAATGAAGGCTTGTGATATGAACGGCGACACTTTGCAAACTACAATTTACAGCATAATTGCAACAATTGTTTCTTTTGTCATGGTGCATTTGCCCGAAATCCAAGCCTTTATTACATTTTTATTGACCGTTGTATTTCTTTGCTATAAGATAAAAGAAGCAAAGGCAAAAGCAGAAAAGGCGGTCAAAGATGAACAATCAAACAAACATTGACATTGATATTTTAGCAAAAACAATTTATGGCGAAGCAAGGGGCGAACCTTTACTTGGAAAAAAGGCGATTGCATGCGTTGTCATGAACCGCCACAAAGCCCGCAAATGGTTTTCCGGAAAGACAATTGCGGAAACATGCCAATTTTGTGTAAAGGGTTCAAGATGGCATCAATTCAGTTGTTGGAATAAATCCGACCCAAGCTTAAAGGCAATTGAACGCGCCACCGATGCCCAATTGGTAGAATTCCGCGACATTGCCGAAAAATATATTTCCGGACAAGAAAAAGACTTTCTTTGCGGTGCTTGTCATTATCACCATATAAATTTGCATCCATATTGGGCAAAAGGTAAAAACCCCGATTTTAAAATCGGACACCATGTTTTTTATATTGGGATTGATTAATGGAAAAGTTGAAAGAAGCATTGGCGGATATAGCCCCTTTTATTTTATGTTGGGCAATGGGTTTGGTCACTTATTACATGGCAGAACATACCGACAAATGCTTGGAAGCTTTAATTGCGATTGTTGGGGTGTTTGGATGAAAAATATTTTAATAAGTATAATTTTTTTTGTTGCTTGGACATGTCTTGTTTTTTATTGGGGTTATATAGGGGGTAAAAATTCAGCGCAGAAAAGCGAATTAAAAAAAGATGTGGAGTTATACCAAAAAAGGGAAGAAAACACACAAGCGCAAGAAAAAACAGCCGAAAAAATCAAAATAATTTACAAGGAATTAAAAACAGATGAAAAAGATTGCGATTTTGTTCTTGATTTTGATGTTTCAAAGTGCTTGCCAAAATAAAACCCTAACATGTTGTCCGATAACTTCCGGAAGGATTGACAACCCGCAAACCGTCCGTGATTATATAGCAAACGACAAAATTTTTATATCATACCTTGACAAATGCAAATGTAAATGATAAAAATATAATGTTTTATTCATTATACACCCCATAAAAAAGAACCCCGCATTTCCGCGGGGTTAATTTTATTTCATATCAAAATATCTTGTCAGAATTCGCCGAACAATTGTTGAAATCGGCAAAACCTCACTTTTTGCAAATTGGGCGAGTTTTTCCGCCGTTTCCTTGTCTAAGGTCACGCAAATTCTAACGGCTTTTTCATCTTGAATTTTTGCTTTTCTTCCCATAAAATCACCCCCTTACTTAACAGCAACTTGACACTCTTGGAAAATTTCCAAGCCGTTAATTTCATGAACACCGGATTTTATGGCATCACGAACCGCCACGGTGTTTAATTGTAAATATTGAACCGGAACTTTTGAAATATCAACAAGGCGAAAATTCCACACGTTGCGAACAACCGAATTTGAAGAAGATTGATTAATCTTTTCAATTTTTGCGGAATTATCAATCAATTTGTTTTGTTTGGCTTCGATGGCATCAATCATTGCTTGACGGGTGATTGGGTCATATTCGCCCGCGCCCGCTTTCAAAGCTTCCAATTCTTCGGCTTGTTTCAATGCTTCATCTTCGGCTTTTTGTTTTAAAGCCAAAGCTTCCGCTTCCATTTTTTCTTTTTGTAAATTCAAAAAGGCATTAATTTTTGTTCGGACAATTTCTTCCGCATCCGCCACAAATGCTTTTGGTTCATTAAAAACGGCTTTAATTTCCGCCAATTCTTTTTTTGCATCCGCCGAAAGTTCGTCTTCTTGTTTTTTAATAGCCTTTTTGAATTCCGTAATTTCTTTCAAAAATAATACGGCATTTTCTTTGTCGGCTTCGTTTTCAATCTTTGCATCATTAACGCGGTTCAAATAAACGCGCGCTTTGATTTCAACGGGTTGAAGTAAAGCTTGAAAATCTTTTTGCATGTTTTTTTCCTTTCCTAAATTATTATTCTAAAATATATAATAATATGTTTTTTTCATATTGTCAAATATTTTTTTCTTGACATATTATTTTTTTAAATATAAAAGCAATTTTGAAAGGGTGTAAAAAATGGAAGACGGAATTTATTTTAATTTGCCGGATGTAGAATATCACAAAGAAGCAAGATTGTCTTCATCCGGAATTCGTGACATATTAGACAATCCAACTTTTTTTTGGTTTAATTCGGTTTTTAATCCGCTTCGGGAAGAAAAACCAAGCGAAGCAATGACCGATGGACGGATTTTTCATGCAATGATTTTGGAAGGTGAAAATTTTAACAAAAAATTTAAAGTCACACCGCCGGAAATCGAAGCATTAAACAAAAATTGTTCAGAATTCAAAATATGGAAAACGGCGCAAACCTTGGAAATTGTCCCCAATGCAAAATTTAAGAAATTCAACTTAATTTGCGAATATTTGCGACAAAATGAACAGTTGTTGGATTGCGATTTATTCAAACAAGGCTTTCCGGAAATATCAATCTTTTGGACGGAAGACGGCATCAAGCGAAAAGCGCGCATTGACTTTTTGAAGCAGGGACAAATTGTTGATTTAAAAACCTTTGTCAAAACTAAGAAAAACGCAATTTCAAATTATGTTGCCCAATATTTTTTTAGCTTCAAAGTTTATTTACAATTGATATATTATCGGCGCGCGGTTCTTTTTGCGCTTCAAAACGATTTACCCGTGAAGGGGACAAAAGAACAAATTGCATTTTGGGAATCATTAAAAGAAATCGAAGATTTCATGTTGGAAGTTGCTTTTGTAAATAGGGAATTGCCCCAATGGGTTGTCAAAGTATTCAGAAAAGACGAATGCCATGACCTTTGGCGATTGGGTGAAAAACAAATTCAGCAAGCCGAACAAATATTTATTGATTACATGGCAAAATTTGGCGAAAAAAGCGCATGGCTACAAAATAACGAAATCACCCCCGAAGGGCTTTTATTTACTGATGCGGACTTTCCGCAATCATTTTATGAACTTTTGGGGGCAAGTTATGAATGACGAATTAAACAACATGGCAAACATTGCGCAATTCATAAGTTTATATTTGCTTTTGCAAGATGCTTCAAACAATGATTTAATGAAGGAACTACAAAATCAAAACACAAATTATTTTGAACGAATTATTAAAAATCAAGAAAAAATATTAAAACTTTTGGAAGGAAAAAAACATGTTTAAGAAATTATGCTTTTTTATTGGGCTTTTGGATTTGATTTTTCTTTTTTGGTTGCTTTTCAGTTTTTCCGGAAAGGGCGACCTTGGGGAAGCATATTTTGATTTTGGGGAAAAATATTTAATGGTCGGTTTTGTGAAATAGAGGGCAAGGATGAGTAGTTGTAAAAAATATGGATTTTTAAGTCCTAAAAATGTCCCTAATTATAAGGGCGAAACACCCACAATAACTTTTGGAATGTTCCCGCCCGAAGTTACGTTTTGGCATAGGCTTATGGGTGATGGCGAAAAGATAATTTGCAACGCAGAGGGTTGTTCATTACGGCTTGCAAAAAAGAAAGCATTTAAAAAATATATAAAAATATGCAAAAAAAATATTGACAATAGAAAACCAAATATTATTATAAGTTTGTAATTAATTTTTTAAAGGGTGTAAAAATGGCGCAAAAACATTTGAAATTTATTGATGATTTATGTTGTTGTGTGTGTGGTTCAACACAAAACATAACGCATCATCATTTATTAAGAGTTGATAAACAATATTTGACACCGACAACCGGAACGGAAGGTTTGATGTTCCCCAAGGTAAAGTCAAAGGGTATGGGGACAAAGTCGGACGACCGCTTTTGTCTTCCGGTTTGCCCGCGTTGTCATGCCGAAGCGCATAGATACGGCAACGACAAAGAATATTTTAAGCAACACAAGATAAATGACCCCGAAGAATTAGCCCTTGTATTGTGGAAAATGTCGGGTTGTTATGACAAGGCAATGGATTTAATGCGATGGCATTTTTTTGGGACGGGGAAATGTTCAGAGTTGCAGAATTTGAAAAGATAGGCGGAAAGCAAGTTTTTAAGAAATTTGCTTTCAAAGGCTATAAAATCGACCAAGCGGGGGTTTTGAGCCACTATAAAAAGAAAATAAGCCAAAAGGATAAAAGGCGCAAAAATTATGTTGAATACAACATGTATGTTGGGCAAAGGGATTTGAAAAAAAAGAGAATATTTACGGAAGATTATATTTTCGACCATACAAACAAAATCCACGGGCTTGTCAAATTTTACCCGAACTTGGGGGCTTACATAATGCGCGTTGATGCCGGAAAAATTGAAATTCCTTATTCAATGCTTGACACAAGCGAACTTCAAATTGAAGTTACGGGCAACATTTACGAAAACGAAAGGACATTAAACAAATGGAAAAAATAATAAAATGGATAAAAGCTTTCATTGATAGTTGGCGAGATGGGGACGAAGAATGAAGATTTGGCACAATAGAACAGAAATTCCGACCCCGCAAGAATACAAAGGCGATTATATTTATATTTTTGATGATGGCGGTTCGATTGAAAAACATATTTCAAGCTATTTTTACGCGGGCAACCTTAAAAAATGGGCGCGCATTGATGATATAAAAAAACTTGAAAAACAAAACCAATATTTACGGCAACAATTAAAAATATATAAAAATATGCAAAAAAAATATTGACAATTTAAAAAGTAATGTTATTATTGATTTGTAATTAACAATTTTGAAAGGGTGTAAAAATGAAATATGAAGATTGCGATGCATTAATAAAGGCTTTAAAATTAGCCTTTGAAGATATGGTAAAACAAAAAGCCGAAGAACTTTTGAAAAATGATTTGAAGGAAGGGCGCGACGGTGAATATTTTATGGGTTATGATAGGGATTCGGTGGATGTTGGAGTTGGAAGCGTAATTGTCCGCCAAGATATTGTTCAAAATGAAGAAAGAGCATTTGAGGATGCAAAAGACCAAGTCCATGAAGATTTGTTATGCTATGAAGAAGAAGCGATTGAACGCTTGTTTGAAAATGAAGATTTTAACCGCGCTTTGGACAACTTTTTGAAAGGATGCTAAAATGGAATTTGTAAAATATACAAAAGACTCTATAAATGGAAAATTCTACCCCGAACAATCGGAATGGATGACGAAGGCGCAATGGGAAGAATTTTGCGAACGTTGGGGACAAAAGCCACGTCAAAGAAAAGGATTTATTCGAAGCCTTTTATTTCTTGTTTTTGTTGTTGTGTTTGTTTTTGGGATTTTTTAAATGATAATTTTAAAAGGATATGATAAAAACAAAGAAGTTTGGGCAGTTCAAAGAACTTATGGCTTTGAAATCGTAATAATTCAAATTGAACCTATTGACGAGGTGAAAAAAGAATATGAGCGACAAAAAAGAATATTTAATAACCACCGAAAACAAGAACGGAGTAATCGTTGGAAGGCTTTATTTAAAGGGCGAAAAATTCAACATTTATCAAATAATGGGAATTCACGACAAAAAAAGATTTGAAAGTGGTTTTCTTTGTAAAAGCTTAAAAGAAGTAATTGAAACTTTGGAAGGGATGTTCAAATGGAAAAAGGCGAAGAATACAAAGGCGAATGGGGGGACACGGTTTTAATCCTTAATGCATCCGAAGCGTTGGATGTTGTATATTATATTGATGATATATTAATGGTTGATGAAATGCCGATTAGGGCTTTCGTTGCCCGTTATAAACCCACGGGGCGGGTAAATAAAGCCCTAAAAACTTTATTTAATGAAAATAATTTTGAAAGGAAGAAATCATGACTTTAATCGGTGCAGTTTTGCGCCACTTGAAGGAAAAAGGAAGCATAACGACCTTTGAAGCCTTCACGGAATATGGCGCGACAAGGCTTTCCGCAATAATATTTGATTTGCGGAAAAGACATATTATTCAAGATGAATGGATTGAGCGGGTCAACCGCTACGGCGAAAACATAAGGTTCAAAAAATATATTTATGTAAAGGAAATTTAACATGGAATTAATTGTTGATAATAGAATATTGCTTGCGCTTTCCGAAATAACCGGAAGCGAAGAACGGGGGTTGGATAAAATATTTGTTTTTCGCAAAAAAGGGGAAGCCCCCGTGTTTTTTGCTTCAAATGGTTATATTGCGCTAAAGATAGAGCAGACCGAACCGGAATTTAATTTTGAAAATGAAGAAAATTATGTTCTTGAAATACCGGAAATTCTCAAAAAAATATTAAAATTCAATAAAAAAGAAGAAAACGAAGCAATGAACAAAACAATCTTTGTTGAAGCCGGCGAAGAGATAAAAGCTTTGTTTTATAACAAAATACCCCTTGAATTGAGGTTCACAAACCCCAAAACAAAGAAATTTGAAGGATTGCCGGATGTATTCAGACAGAACACAAGCGAACAAAAAACCTTCACGTTTAACCCAGTTTTGGCGGGAAAACTTGCAAAAGCCCTTGTGAAATTAGGTTTTAAGCCGATGCAAACTTTCCTTTTGGGTGAACACGTCATGCAAGGCACAAAAGAAAACGAAGATTTTATTGCTGAATATATTTTAATGGGCGGGGTTGCCGATGAATAATGAAA
>JAZKYB010000186.1:0-1893 GCA_045611905.1 Acutalibacteraceae bacterium
ATCAACACCGACGGTGTTATCAATTATTGCGCCGCCTATAAGGGTAATAAAGAAGTGGATGCCCATTATAAGACCAACTGCAAAAACGACTTTCCAATGACTGTTTTTGTCCTTTTCCCTTGTTCCCATTTTTGAAAACAGGTCAGAACCGCTCCAACAAAGTAAAGCTAAAATCGAAAAAATATAAAACATTTTTTACACCTCTTAAATAAGTATTTTTTGAATACATTATTTATTTGGTGGCGGGCGACGTCGAAAATGCCTGCACGGCAATATTTTTTTAAGTCTTTTTGTCATAAATTAATCCGTCAACTTATTAGCAAATTCGCAAAGTTCTTTATCGCTGTAAAATTCAATTGTAAGTTTACCCTTACCCTTGCCGGTTGAAACGATTTTAACCTTACGGCGAAGTTCGCTGCGAAGCGATAATTCAACTTCGCTGTAAAGTTTGTTTTTTTCTTGCTTCTTCACCGCTTTGGAGGGCTTTTTAGCAAGCTGAGCCATTCTTTCTAAGTCACGGACAGAAGCGCCTTCCTGTGCGGCCGAAAGCATTTTCTGACGAAGTTCGGCATCCTCTACTGTTATAAGCGTTCTTGCGTGACCTGCGGTAATTTCGCCAACACGCAATGCAGAAAGTTCGTCTTCGTTAAGATTTAAAAGGCGAAGAGCATTAGTAACCGCTGTGCGTGATTTGCCCATACGAACAGCAACTTCTTCCTGCGTTAAACCAAAGGCGTCAATAAGCGAACGATAACCAAACGCTTCTTCAACAGGGTTTAAATCTTCACGCTGCAAGTTTTCAATAAGCGCAATTTCCATAAGCTCTTGCTGTGAAGCGTCTTTAATTATAACAGGCACTTCCATAAGCCCTGCCATACGGCAAGCACGCCAACGCCTTTCGCCAGCAACTATACTATATCTTCCATTTGATAACGGTGTAACCACAATAGGTTGTATTAAACCGTGTTGTGCAATGCTATCAGCGAGTTCTGAAACCGCATCATCGTCGAAATCCTTACGGGGTTGGTCACGATTTGGTTCAATATCATTTATATTTAAAGTAAGTGCGCCGTTTTGCTCGGTAGCATTTTCATTAAAAAGTGAATCAAGCCCACGGCCAAGGCCACGATTTTTTACTGCCATAATTTACACTCTCCTACTTTTCTTTAAAAATTCTTTTGCAAGGTCATTATATGCCGCCGCACCTTTAGAACGCTTGTCATAATATTGTATCGGCATACCAAAGGATGGTGCTTCTGACAAACGAACAGCGCGCGGAATTGCGGTTTTATAAAGCTTATCCGCAAAATACTTTTTAATTTCGCCAACAACCTGACCGGTAAGATTTAAACGGGCGTCGTACATAGTAAGCACAATTCCCTCAATTTCAAGGGTTGGGTTATATAGTCTTTTTACCTGTCTAACAGTTGCCATAAGTTGTGAAAGACCTTCGAGCGCAAAATATTCACATTGTATAGGTACAAGCACCGTATCGCTTGCGTTTAATGCATTGATAGTTATAAGACCTAATGATGGCGGGCAGTCGATAAATATGTAATCATACACTTCTCGAACATTAGCAAGCGCCATTTTTAATTGATTTTGGCGATTTTCTATATCAATTAAATCAATTTCTGCTGCCGCCAAATTTATAGAAGCCGGGATAATATCAACCTTTTCAAATTCGGTTTTTATTATAGATTCTTCTATTTTGCCCGCACCAACAAGCAATTCATAGGTAGAAACCCTTATATTTTTCTTGTTTATACCATATCCACTTGTGGTGTTGCCTTGCGGGTCGGCGTCAACTATAAGCACTTTTTTACCGGCAATACCAACCGCTGCCGCTAAATTGACCGCTGTGGTAGTCTTTCCTACGCCACCTTTTTGGTT
>JAZKYB010000187.1:0-9152 GCA_045611905.1 Acutalibacteraceae bacterium
CGAGTGAGGAAGCCGGCCTTTTTAAGTTCGGGGCGAAGTTCAGCATCGAACTGTAAAAGAGCACGAGAAATACCATGACGGATAGCACCGGCTTGACCGGTAACACCGCCACCTGCAACGCGGCAGATGATATCGAACTTATCAGCAGTATTGGTAAGAGCCAATGGCTGACGAACGATAAGCTTTAAGGTTTCAAGGCCAAAATAATCATCAATTTCTCTGTCGTTGATGATGATCTTGCCGGTACCGTTATAAACGCGAACACGGGCTACAGAACTTTTTCTTCTGCCTGTGCCGTAAAAATATGATTTTGCTTCAAACATAGTTTAAGTTCCGTCCCTTCTTAAAATTCGTAAACTTCGGGTTTTTGAGCAACCTGAGCATATTCAGTGCCGCTGTAAACGTGAAGTCTTGTAAGGGCCTTGCGGCCGATGGTTGTATCGGGCACCATACCTTTAACTGCAAGTTCCATTGCAAGTTCAGGGCGAGTAGCCATTAAAGTAGCATATTTAACTTCCTTAAGACCACCGATGTAACCGGTATGACGACGATAGAATTTCTTTTGTAACTTATTGCCTGTTAAAACTGCCTTGTCAGCGTTGATAACAACAACATGGTCACCACAATCAACATGAGGGGTGAATTCGGGCTTTAACTTACCACGGAGTAAGTCAGCAACACGAGCAGCAGTGCGGCCAAGAGGACGGTTAGCTGCGTCAATGATGTACCATTTACGCTGAATTTCAGCAGGCTTTGCCATAAATGTTGACATACTAAAAAACCTCCAAAAATTTCGTTTTCGCGCGGTTAGTCGCACCGCGTCAGCTTGACTATATTACCACATTCAAATTTTGTTGTCAACACATTTTTTAAAAATTTTTAATTTATTATTGCATTGCTCTTGTTTTCTCTTGTTTTCTCTTGTTTTCTAACTTGCTATTTTGCGTTTTTTGGTTTTTAAATGTTGCATTTATTGTTAATAATTGGTATACTAATACAACAATTTAAAATTATTTAAGGAGAAGAAATGAACAGGTTTAAATCTTCAATTTTGCTGTTTTTAACAATGTTTAAAATTGGGCTTTTCACCTTTGGTGGCGGTTATGCCATGCTTGCCCTTTTAGAAAACGAATTTGTTGAAAAACGCGGTTGGCTTTCGAAAGAAGAATTTTTAAATATGCTTGCCATTGCCGAATCTACGCCCGGCCCTATTGCAATAAATTCGGCAACATTTATTGGTTATAAAACGGCAGGGGTTATGGGGAGTGCTTTTGCAACCCTTGGTGTTTGCTTACCATCCTTCATTATTATTTATATCATTTCCCTTTTCTTTGACAAATTTTTAAGTTTGAAATTTGTTGAATATGCGTTTTTAGGCATTCGTGCTTGCGTTGTTTACCTTATTGCATCTGCAGGATTAAAACTTTTTAAAAGTCTTAAAAAGAATGCTTTATCAATTATAATTTTTGCGGCAGTTTTGTGTGTTATGACTGCATTTTCAATTTTTGCGGTTAAATTTTCCACTGTGTTCTACATTTTAATTTGCGGAACAATCGGCCTTATTGCCTACCTTATTGGTCTTACCGCTAAAAAGGAGGGCAATAAATAATGTTAGAATTATTTTTAACCTTTTTAAAAATCGGTACAGTTTCCTTTGGCGGCGGTTATGGTATGATTTCACTTGTCCGCGAAGAAACACTTGCACACGGTTGGCTTAGTGAAAACGAATTTATAAATATGATAGCCGTGGCAGAATCCACCCCCGGCCCCATTGCAATAAATATGGCAACCTTTATAGGTTCTAACGAATATGGTATTTGGGGTTCGGTTTTGGCAACCTTGGGTGTTGTTTTACCCGCGTTTTTAATAATTTTAACCATTAGTGCTTTAATTAAAAACTTTATTAACTATAAAGGTGTTAAAGCATTTTTATCAGGTGTTCAGCCCTGTGTCGTAGCGCTTATACTTTCTACTGCATTCACAATGATGTTATCCGCCCTTTTCGGCTTTGCACATTTTGGCGACACCCCTGTTTTTAACATTGTTGGAATTATTGTTTTGCCAATAATTATTTTAATTTCTTTGCTTTACAAAAAAATAGCAAAGAAAAAGATTTCACC
This sequence comes from Acutalibacteraceae bacterium, assembly GCA_045611905.1. Lineage (GTDB taxonomy): Bacteria > Bacillota > Clostridia > Oscillospirales > Acutalibacteraceae > UBA737. The sequence goes on from JAZKYB010000187.1 coordinate 2,121, forward strand.
CATTTTGCTTATTATAATTTCAGCCGTTTTGGGTATGATTTTAGGACCAATTCTTTAAACATCACAACAAAAAACGAGTGGCTAAGAGCTACTCGTTTTCTTTTTTAAACAATTTAAATTCATTATAAATGCTTTTGCGGTATTTAGCGTTGTTTATTGTGTTAATATCATCCAACCTGCGCTTTTTCAAAAGCACTAAAACAAAATAATCAAACACAACTGCCGCCCAGCCCACAGGCAATAACCATTTATGTTTTTGGGTGAAATTATACTTCGCTTTCGCTTTGTGGTTAATGCTCATCATAAGCTGTGAAAATGCACCCTTTTGGCTTATTCCGTCGCTTTCACGGTTGGATATATACTTAATATGACTATACCTGCTTTCGTCCTTAAAGCCAAAATTACCACCATTTAAAATATCGACAATTATTGCATCTAAAAGTTCTTCATCAGCATTACCGGCAAAATTCTTTTCATCAATACCCAAATGCTTTTGGCAGCAAATGGTTAAAAGCTGTGCGAAACGCCAAAGACCCATTTTTTTAAGCGGTGTCTCGAAAACTTTCACAAACTCGTCATTTGAAAAACTGTTTATAAAAACTGCCCAGTCACACAAATGGCGAAGACCTATACCTTCATGCGTTAAATGGGTTGCGGTGTGCAAAAGCAAAATAACGCCGTGGTGAAAATGGCTTGGCACAAAGCATTTGCCGCCAAATGCAGAAATTTCTCTTTTGTCTTTAAAAACACTTTCAAAACAATTTTCAAATTCATCAGCAACAGCATCAGGCGTTACACTAACTTTAAAGTGAACCTCGCAAATTGAACGCACACCGTTTGAATTTCGTGTGAAAACAACGTGATTTTCCTTTAAGTTAATATCATCATTTGTTGTGTAACCGATGCTCGAAAGCAAATTTTTAACCTTGGCAATATCTTCATAATGTATTAAAACATCAACATCACCCATTATTCTGATATCGGGTTTATTATAATAAACGGATGATGCAACGCCTTTAAAAAGCACGTAATCAACACCGTTTTTATTTAAAATATCGCCAATTTCAATATGGTTATAACCAACTCTTGCGGTTTTTGTGACCGACAATAAAAGAAGTTTTTCGCCAAAATCACTTTTATACGAAAACCCTTTAAGTGCTGTGTAAGCCACTGCAGAAACCGCTTGGCAATTCGCTTCATTTAAGATTCCATCAACATCAATTTCTTTTGGAAGCTTTATTTTTTTGTTAAAAAGAACATTGGCACAAAGGTTGCATAAAATATTTTCATTTTGAGTTAAGTTGTTTTTCATATTTTCTAATTCCTTTGTTAAATATCCAAAAAAGAAAAGTCCCAAAGCGCCCCACAAAGCACCCAAAGTGTTAAATATCACATCATCCGTCTCGCATCTGCCAAGCGAATATTTATACTGTATTGTTTCAACACATAACGAAAGAATAAACGCAGAAAAAACTGTGATTATAACACTTATTACCTTGTGTTTTCGTGAAATAGAAAACGCCATAAAAACGCCAAACGGAACATATAAAAGTGCATTCATAAAAACCGTGCGGTACATTTCGGGTTGTATTTTTGCCATCACAAAGCTGTAAAACGGCCTTAATTCAAGTGCAAAATCCCCAATATCCCGTTTATATACAGTTATATAAAAAATAGACGTAATCGACAGCATAACACCAATTATGCTAATAACTTTAACCCATTTCGATTTACTGTGTAACGCATTTATAACCGCATAAAAACTTATAAAAATAACCGCCAAAATAAATGCCACAAAAAGCGGTAAAGCGTAAATTTTTGTTAACATATTAAATACTTTCTTTTGATAGATTTAAACTCGTTTATTTTTAGCAATTCTTTTTTTGGCCATTAAATCTAATACCATACCTTTTGCGTCAAGATAAACCTTACGGTTTGTAAGCGCAGCCGCCATGAAGAATATCGGTATAACTACTACACAGGCAACCGCAGCCCATAAAATAATATAAAAATAATTGCTTAAATCTAAGGTTATGAATTTAGAAACTATGTCGACAACCACAAAAACAAGCAAATTAACAATCCAACGCTTATATGTAGGCAAACAACTACGGTTTAAAATTTTATGATTAGCATAAATTATCATATCATTTGTTCGGTAAATAAGCGCCGCTATCGTACCAAATAAAACGCCGTAAATGCCGAAGAAATATGCGCAAGGTATTGACACCGCAATATTGATGGACGCCTCTAAAACTGAACGCCATTGTGTTTTTTTGAAATGCCTTGCAAAGTTTAACACGTTTGCCGAAGCACCCCTGCCAACCGATAAAAAGAAGGTTGCCACAAATAAAAACGGTAACCATTTGTCAATATATGTAATATCGGAAACCCCTTGTGTATACAGTTTCAAAAAAGGGGCTATAAACAAATACGCCACTGTATAAAGAGAAAATGTTATTGCCATGTGAAACACTTCATACATATCGTGATATTTAATATATTTTTCACGGTCGGTATTAAAGGTTTGCCCCAACACAAAATAAATTCCGGTTGAAAAAGTGTTGATTGCGGTTTGTATCATTCCGTATAGCATTTGATACATAGTATACACGCTTACAACCTTTAAACCGCAACTTTTGGTAAAAGTTAAAATTAAAACATCAGTATTTCTGAAAACCAGCTCTGTAATTTGAAGAATAAAGGCCGAACCTCTTTGCGAAATCGCCGAAAAGTTAGGTTTTGCCGATAAATCAAGCCATTTGTAATTTTTGCGAATGTATAACGTTATATACACAATTTGTGCTGTGTTTAGTATCGCATACATTGCTTGAATAACTAATATATTAACCCCAACTGCAATTAGTATAATTTTACTTACGCTTATTGCAATGTGTATAATCAAGCTGACATTTGTAAGTATATAGTTTTTACCCTCGGCTTGAAGTAATAAATTATATTTTGCGGTAACAAAAAACGATATCGCACCGGTTATGCCATTTAAAAAAACTATTGCCGAAACAGTCCAAAACGAAATAGATGTATCTAACACCAGCGGATATCCAAATGCTAATACAAATATTAAGATTAAATATATTGTGCCGATTTTTTTGTAATAGTGATTAGTTGCCGACAACACGCCGTTTAAAGAAGAGTAGTCATTTTCAGCCACCGGCTTGTACAATGCCTGTAATGTTACAGTCCCTACTCCGGCCTCTAAAAGTACCATATATGCATATAATTGACCAACCGAAGTTAACAAACCATTCATTTCCGAGCCAAAGCTCACCAAAAACATTCTTGTTATAACTATGCCCAAGGAAATGGTTATCACCTGGCTCAATATACTGAACGTTATATTGTTAAAAACTTTTTTTGTGTTTGAATTTTGCATAAATTCTCCTGATTTTAATTTTAAAATTATGCGCAGTACTATTCAAAAAACTTTCTTTTTCTACAATTTTTCAAAAAATTTCGAATAAACTTTTTCGATATTATTAGCAATAAGCTCGCACAATTTATTTACTTTGATAAACTTAAACAACTGTATTCTCAATAGGTCAATTACGGCACACACCAAAAATATACCGATAGTCGCTATTGCTACGCCCAAAAACATAACCACAACATTTTTTTGCGCCAAAAAGACAAAAGCATCTTTAAGCAAATGGTCGTAAACCAACGGATCAACATGTATTAAAAATATACCTAACGATACAGGCGAAAAGAAAAGGATTAACTTTGAAGTAAAATTAGATAATTTTACATTTAGACAGAAGATAAACAAAAATATTGCGGAAAATAAAATTGTTATTGATATGTACGAAATAAATACACCGTCAAATTTCGGCTCGCCAAATAATATCTTTGTTAAAGCGGAAATTACCAGTTGGCTGGCAAAAGTCAATATAATCATTGCAAAAAAGCCAATCAGACCTTTCCACGCTGAAAATTTTTCATTTATCTCATATTTTTTAATGTATGCGCCAAATAAATAAAGGATAATAAGCCAAATAACAGAAAAACCCTCATTTGTATAAAAAGCATCGATGGGAATAATACAATCCAATACACAAAGACCAACAATTATCACAAGCAGCACCTTTGTATATGTTTGTTTTGATATATGCTGTATAGCGGCATTTAAAAAAGGGATAAAGAAGAAAAGAGCAAAATATGACGATATGTACCACCATCTTCCTGTTACCACCGGCAAAAATGCCTGCACCAAATTTTTTAGTGTTATGGTTTCAGGCATAAAAGCAAAAAACAAACCGCTAAATAAAACCGAATAAAACAATATATTTAACCATAAACCGATTATGCTTTTTAGTTTTATGTTTTTATTTACCATAACATATCCGCTTATCAAAGCAAAGCAATTAACGGCACAAAACGTAAGAATTCGCAAAAATGAAGCTGTATGATATGTTATGCCGTTCATCGGTGCATTACGGTAAATACCACCTTGCCCCAATACGTGCAATATAATTACAAATACTGTGGCAATCATTCTACATAAATCCACATTTGCATTTCTTTTTACCATATATAATACCTCGTCATTTTATTTGATAGATAATCTCTTCCCAATATTTAGGGTCTATATTTTCATTTGACACGGCATTTCCGCCGGAAATTTCATTCACATATTTTCCGGGTATATCAACCCTAACACCTTTATCGGCTAAAAACCATTCGTATTCATTATCCAAATGTCCCAAATCAATAGCCCTTATATTTAGTTTTGCAAGTTCATAAACAACAACCTTTGCGGTTGGACCCAATGTAACTAATATTTCATCATAAGAATCGGCAATTGAAGCCACATATTTTACAATTTCTTTATGTTTATCATAAGCATTTTCTGCAGGACAAATAACACGGGAAACACTTTTTGCGGTAGCAAACAAATCATTACCCACACCGTTACGGGTGAATTCACCCTCGACGATAAGCAATTTTTTATTTTCCCATATTTTTTTGATTTTACCTATAAGAAGCGCCGAAAAGTTTTTGTCCTCTATCCCAACATAGAATCTGCTAATAAGTGCCTCGCCATAAGTTACCTCAGGTGATAAATATGCTTGCCACTTATAAAATTGTGTATTTCTATAATCTTTCCACCACTTTTTTGCTTTTGATGTCAACTCGTTTGTATCATTAGCTATCATGCCAGGTATACAAATAAAAATATTGCCACTTTTGTATTTAATTATATTTTTTAAGTCTTGAGCAAGTCCTTCACAACTTTTTTGAAAGCCTATTCCTCTCCCACTCATAATTGTCATTTCGCCATCGCCAAAGCGTATTACCGAACGCTCTCTTTTTAATATTTCGTCTATGGTATCTTCAAAGGACCTTACCGATATTTTTTTCTTTCTCTGATAATAACTGCTTAATAAACGATTGTACTTTGAGAGGACTTTATTATAAATTGCACCCAAGCGCAATTTACTTCTTATTATTGAAGTGATTTTTTTCATTTGTGAAGTTCCCCCAACTCTCACTTGTTTAAAAACTTTATATAATCAAAACCGCCACACTCATAACCGCGTTTACCAAAGACATTCATAACATCACTTATATATCCCGAAAGTTGTTTACCATGATTATTTGCAAAAATAACCGAGGGGAAATTCGTGTGTTCTTCATTCGCGAAGACAACTTTTTTATAAGGCAATTTTTCAAAGTGCGACAAAATATCATCACTACATTCTTCTCTTACGGTTAGCATCACTCTGATGTTATCCCAATTTATGCGTTTTTTTCGACGGTTCCAGGCACTAACTGCCTGTTCAAAGGTTTCATAATGCACAAACCAAAGCTTGACATCACCTAACATACCCACAGGATATGAGACCGAGTCGTCTTCCACCTCAACAATGTCCTTACTGATATATTCTTCTAAATTTTCCGCAAATTTTATAAAATCGCTGGGCAATATTTTAAGATTAACGGTGGGACTGTTAAACTGAATTCCCAAATCGTGACAAATAATACCACCCATACAGTGATTTGTTATAATTGACACATTTGGATTATTTAATCTTAATCTGTCAATTTTATTTCGTATATGCAATCGCACGCGATAACCTATTGTTTTGAAAATATCATTCATAAAAATCCCCTCTTAACATACACCCAAAAAATATAAGCACCAATAACACTGTTTTTTCTAATAATGTGAAACAAAAATTTTTCTTTTAAAGACAAGCTTTTTTTATAAATTTCCCAATCAACTAAGCCGTCCGGCAATTCCGCCACCCAATTAAATTTTATAAATGAAATAGCTTCTTTAAAAGTTTTGCAGTTTAAAAAATATCTTTCAAAATTATCACGCATGTGATAATAGCAATGCGATGATATTGAAAACCATTCATCTTCCGAAGTGAATCCATATTCTTTTGCATAATCCAACATAATGCTGAAAATTTGTTTCATCATTCGGTCTGAAATTTTTTGTGCCGAATAGGTATTCATTATACTTGTTTCGTTTTGCCTATAACAATATAATGCGTCGTCTATCCAAGCAATACGGTCGGCTTTTAACATTGGATATACACTTTGTAATTTATCTTCACCATAACACGGGATTTGCTTGTCGCTTTTATATAACGGGTCACTTTTTAAAAGATTAGTTTTAATTGCCTTTGCCCAAATAGAATTCAATAGATGTGTAGTAAACAACACAGTAATAGCGTTTTTATTGTCCACTAAACCATCAAGCCCAAAAATATTTTCATATTTTTCTTTTTTGTTGTTTTCAGCGTAATATAATGTAAAATTAAAAACCAAAACATCCGATTTGTATAAATTAAGCGCGTCACAAATCTTTTCGAAATAATTATTTTCAACAAAATCGTCAGAATCCAAAAATAAACAATAATCACCCTTTGCCAATTCAATAGCGGTTTTTCTCGCTAAAAAAGGTCCGCCATTTTCTTTATGTATTACGGTTATATTGTCATATTTTTGGGCATACTCATCACAAATTTTTCCGCTTTCATCGGTAGAGCCATCATCAACAAT
>JAZKYB010000188.1:0-9158 GCA_045611905.1 Acutalibacteraceae bacterium
CATTTATAGCTGTCAGCGGGTAAAATATCATTAGTGCCTTTTACGGCACGGTTAATTTCACTCATAATAAACCTTCTTAAAATTAGTGGTTAGTTTTAACAATATCACGCCAATCAAGGTCGCCGCGCTCTAAACCGTGGATAAGCATTTCTGCGGTTGCAATATTGGTTGCAACGGGAATGTTATGCACATCACAAAGGCGCAAAAGGGCGTGTTCGTCGGGTTCGTGGGGTTTAGGGTCAAGAGGATTTCTGAAAAGCAATAAAAGGTCAATTTCATCACAGCCAATGCGGGAAGCAATTTGTTGTGAGCCACCCTGTGAGCCACTTAAAAAGGTTGCGATTTGAAGACCTGTTGCCTCAGACACAACTTTACCTGTACCGCCGGTTGCAACAAGGTTGTAACGGCTTAAAATGCCACAATAAGCAATGCAAAATTGAACCATAAGTTCTTTTTTAGCGTCGTGTGCGATAAGTGCAATTGTCATTTTTCATTATCCTCTCATATTTTTTTAACCTTTGGAAGAAGTATATTTTCTCCCAAAAGGCGTTTTGCAATTCTTATAAAAGCTTTCATTGGTTTGCTTTTGATTTTTGGGATTTTTCCTGAAGAAAGATTTTTAAGTTCGTCACTTTTTGGTACAATGCCAACGAGTTGTAAATAAGCTTCATCGATGATGTCATCAATACCTTTAAAGCCACGCTTTTTTGAAAGTTTATATTCAAAGCGGTTTATAACAAGGCGTGAAGAAAGCCCCATTTCACCCAAAAGACCGCTTACCACCGCCGCATCACGAACGGTTACAGCGTCAGGAAAAGCAACCGTTAAAAACAGTGAATCCTTTGGAAGCGAGCCGTAAAGTGAAAAGTCAATCCCGGCGGGGAAGTCGAATATAACAATATCATATAAATTATTAACTTCATTTGCAAAATTTGCAAGTGAAAAGGCATCAATTAAGCCGGTTTTTTGCGGTGCGGGAATTAAAAACAAATTTTGATTTACTTCATAAACTGCATCATTTATTTCTCGACCGCCCAAAACATCCGAAAGGTCAAGTACCACCTGCTTGTCCACGCCAAGCATTAAATCAAGGCAGCGAAGACCTTCGTCCATATCAACGATTAAGGTTTTGTAACCAAGCTTTGAAAAACTGATTGCCAGACCTGCCGAAACGGTAGATTTACCAACACCGCCTTTGCCGGAGGTTACAGCAAAAATTTTGCCCATATTTTCACCTCAATAATTTAACATTTTATCATAAGTCAATTTTTTTGTCAATCTAATACAGTAAACGGAAAATCGACCTTGTCAGCGCTTTGTTCTGAAAAGAAATAAGCGTCAAGAATATCGCGCACAACGGGACCTGCATTAGAACCATGACCACCGTTTTCAAGTATAACCGCAACAGCAATTTGTGGGTTATCAAACGGGGCAAAAGCAACGAAAACACCATTGTCTTCTTTGTTGTTAACCTGTGATGTACCTGTTTTACCGCCAACCTTAATGGGGTAATCGCTAAGTGCTTGGCGACCTGTGCCTTCTTCAGTAACCGAAAGCATACCGTCCTTAACTGCGGCAAGTGTGTTGGCACTTATTTTAACGGTGTTTTTAATTTCGGGGTCAACAGTCATAATGGTTTCTGACATATCATAGCTTACAATTTGGTTTATAAGACTGACTTTATAATGGTCGCCCCCGTTTGCAAGGGTTGCGGTATAGTTTGCAAGCTGAAGAGGGGTAAAAGCATTCATTTGACCGATAGAAATTTGAAGTGTGGTACCACCAACACGGTCAGAGCTCGGCTCTAACAAAAGACCTGCGCTATCGTTAACTTCAACACCTGTTTTAATACCTAAACCAAATTCTTTAAAATATTCGGTAAGGGTTGTGGCGCCAATTCGTCTGCCCATTTCAAAAAAGAAGTAGTTGCAGCTTTTTGAAATAGCGGTTTTAAGGTTAATTGAACCATGGTGATGCAAGCACTTTGGTTTATAGTCTTCGAAATAACTGTATGTTTGCACGCATCTTACGGTTTCGCCGTTTTTATAAACACCCGTTTCAAGTGCAGCCACTGAAACACCGGGCTTAATGGTTGAACCAATTGGATATATACCTTGAAAAGCGCGATCCATAAGAGGTTTTGTTGGGTCGGCAGCAAGTTGATTATAATCCTTGTTCATGGTGGCGGAATCATAGGTTGGGTAATTTGCCGCCGCCAAAACCTTGCCTGTTTTAATGTCAATTGCAACGGCGGTTGCGGCTTTACAGCTGCTGCCCCTTGAACGAAGGTCTTTAACCTTTGCAGCAAGTGAATCTTGTGCAAGGCGTTGAATGTTTTTGTCAAGCGACAACATAATTGTTTTGCCTGCAATAGGTTCTTTTGTGACCTTGCTTTTAATAATTTCGCCTTTTGTGTTTAGATAGTAGGTGATTTCGCCATCAATACCACGGAGATATTCTTCACCCCATTTTTCAATGCCGCTTTTACCTACTTTATCGTTATAGGAATAACCACGTTCTTTATAATATTGCCAGTCTTCTTCATAAATAGGACCAACGGAGCCGATAAGATTTACAGCAAGGGTGGTATCGGAATATTCACGGAAAGGAACAACATCAATTGAAACACCTTGCAAGGTGAAACTTGTTTCCGAAACCTTGCGCATAAATTCGGTTGGGATATCTTCCGCAAAGGTGAAGGGGTAGGAAATTGAAAAGTCAGAAATTTCCATACTGTATCTTACGCCCATAATTTTGCGTTGGTCTTCCTTGGTGTAAGCTTCTAATTTATATCTTTTTACCATTTCATCAAAGCAGTTTTGGGCAGTGGCATAATTCGCAAGGTCAAGCTTTATTAAAAGCTTGTCGGTTTTTTCGCCTTCTTTATATATATAAGGTGCAGTTGTGCTGATAGGCAAATTATCAACCCATTCAGCATTATATTCAATTGCCTCTGTTATAAGGGTCAATATCATATCGTTTAAATTATCTTTTATATATGCCTTATTGAAAACAATGTTATAACCGTCACGGTTTACGGCAATTTGTCTGCCATAGCAGTCCAAAATTTCGCCGCGTGGGGCTTTAATTGTTGCAGTATGCGAGCTTGCCGCACCATAGGGCAGGCTCTTTTTAAAGGCGTCGGCATTTACAATTTGTAAAAAGTAAATTCTGGCCGAAAAAAGCACAATAACAACAACTAACAATATGGCTAAAAAGTTAATTTCAGTTTGGTGTTTTTTCTTAAAAGGCACTTTTATATGTCCTTTCTAAAGTTTTTTAACATAAGTGTAAAGAAAATAAAACGGGAAAATAAAAATTGCACTTAAAATTGCTGACGGCAACGAATGTCGAAGCAAAAATGTAAGCGATTGGTTAATACCGTCGTGAAATGCATGGAAAAATATCCATTGTGCAACATAATAAAAAGATGTAGATAAAAGTGATATCACTGCGGCGGATGGAATGTTCTTATTAAAAAGAGTGTTTGAAGAAACCGCCACAAATGTGCCGATAATAAGTAAAATAATTGCATTAAAGCAATAACTTCCCGCAGCGGCAGAATCCATAATAATTCCTGAAAGCACACCCGCTATTGCGGCGGCAATAGGCGAATGGTGAAGTGCAAAAGCCACCAAAAGCGGAATTATAAAGCTTACACTTATATCAAACAACTTAATGTTTATAAATGAAGAATGGGGAAGCATTGAAAATGTAAAGAAAATTATAACATTAAATGCAAAAATAAAGCTTTTTTTCAGACCTTTTGGCATTGTTATTCACCCACTTCATAAATCACATTGCCTTGGCCTGCAAAGTCGGTTATTACCATTACCTGTCTAAGTTCACTAATGTCAGCAAAAGGGGTAACAGTTGCAAAAATAGATGTGTTATATTTATCGTTTCCTATAGAATCGATTTTGCCAACAAGTAAACCTTTTGGGAAAATACCCTCGCCCGATGTTATAACATAGTCGCCAATTGCAATACTGCACGAACGAGCCAGATTTTTAAACTTTGTTTTATTTTGTTTTGCGGTTTCAAGGTCGCCGGAAATAATACCCGAATCACTTGTGCGGTTATCAAGCGCACCCAAAGAAAGCTGTGGGCTTAAAACAGTTGTGACCTTTGATGTGGTAAGCCCAACCTGTGAAACATAGCCAACAAGACCGGCATCGGTTATAACAGGGTCATAAGCCGAAATACCGTTAAGCGAACCCTTATTGATAACAAAGCTACCATAGGGGTCGTCGTTATCACGCGAAATAAGGGTTGCAGGGGCAAACTGAAAATCGGGATTTTGTTCGGCAATTTTTAAGTATTTTTTATAAAATTCGTTTTCAGCGGCGGTTTGCTGATAATCAGAAAGCTGTTCACGCAAATCGTTAAGTTCTGCTTCAAGCTCGGCGTTTTCAGTCATCAAATTATTGCCGTCATTAAATGCTTTTACAAAATCTTCAATGCCGTTCCATATACTTGTTGCAGCGGTGCGAAAGGGCGCAGTAATAGTGCCCGCAATATTTGCTTGCGGTGATAACTGACTGCCGATTACAGAAAATATAACCGAAACTGCAATTAAGGCAATTAAAATTGTTAAAATTACCTTAAACTGTTTGCTGCGAAAGAAAAATCGCATTTTTTAACCTCCGTTATCTGAAGTGTTTTCCACGGCGGAAAACATAATTTTCAAAACCCGAATTTGCTTCAAGGCGTTTTGCGGTACCCAAAACAACACAGTCAATTGGATTTGCCGCAACGGTTACCGGCATGCCTGTTTCTTCGGCAATAAGTTCTGCCAAGCCACGAAGCAGTGCACCGCCACCTGTTAAGGTGATGCCACTGTCAATAATGTCAGCCGAAAGTTCGGGTGGGGTTTTTTCAAGTGTTAAGCGGATAATGTCGATAATTTGGTTAATGGTATCCGCCATTGCATTTCTAACTTCTTCAGATGAAATGATGATATTTTTAGGTAAGCCGTCAACCTGGTTTCTACCTTTAATTTCAATGCTTGTTTCATCTTCATATGGTTTTGCCGACCCAATTTCAATTTTAATTTGTTCGGCAGTGCGTTCACCAATTAAAAGGTTATGCTTTTTGCGGATGTAATTGATGATTGCTTCATCAAGGTCGTCACCTGCAACACGAATTGACTGTGCGGTAACAATGTCACCAAGAGATATAACGGCAACTTCACTTGTACCGCCGCCGATATCAACAATCATATTACCTGTGGCTTCCCAAACGGGAAGACCTGCACCAACGGCTGCGGCCATTGGTTCTTCAACCAGGTCAACTTCGGTGGCGCCGGCTTGCTTTGCGGCATCGTAAACTGCACGGCTTTCAACTTCGGTTACACCTGAAGGAATGCAAATAACCATTCTAACACGGTTAAAAAACGAACCTTTAAGGGCAACCTTAACAAAGCGTTTAAGCATTGCTGCGGTAACATCAAAGTTTGCAATAACGCCGTTTTTTAGTGGGCGAACAGCAACAATAGAACCAGGGGTGCGGCCAATCATATCCTTTGCTTCTTGGCCAACCGCCCTTACAACATCGTTTCTTATATCGTAAGCCACAACCGATGGCTCTCTCATAATAATTCCTTTACCTTTAACACAAACCAAGGTGTTAGCGGTGCCAAGGTCAACACCAATATCTGTTGTAAACATAACTTTCTCCTTTTAATTTTCGTTTGGCTTATTATTTGGCACAATAAATGTAATTGCGCTGTGAATGTTTTCAATATTTATTGGGCCATCACCCTTGGCATATTCGCCGTCAAGTGTCCACGAAACTTCTTCAGTTGCTTCAACAAGCAATTTTTTAGTGCGGAAAAATTCAATTCCCTCACGGTTGAATTCGTGTTTTAAAATACCATCAACCAATGGTTGAAGTTTTATAATATTATCGGGGTTTCTAATTAAAATAACTTCAAAGATACCGTCGTTAAGACCAACAGGGGTTTTGTCGTATTTAACAATACCGCCAACCGACATCGAATTTGAAATAGCACCAAAAAGGAAGTCGCCTTCGATTACATTATCATCGCTAGTAAGTTTCATATGAATTGGTTTAATAGCACCAAGACTTTTAATACCTTCAAAGAAATAAGCGCTTTGCCCCAAAACATTTTTAATTTCTTGTGGGGCTGAATATGATGCACTTGTAAATGCGCCAAAGGATGCAGTGTATGAAAAATATTTATCATTAAATTTGCCAATGTCAAGCTTTGTTTTAACACCATTTATAATGTCTTTTGCGGCAGTTTCAATATTTCGTGAAATGCTAAGTCCGCTTGACCATTCATTTAATGTACCCGAAGGAATATATCCAAGCGGAATATCGCTGCCACTTGTCATAATGCCTTCAATCACTTCGTTTAAAGTGCCGTCACCGCCACAAACAACTATAAGGTCGAAATCGTCCTTTGTAAGTTTTTGGGCATATTCGGTGGCGTCACCTTTACATTTGGTGGGATAAACCGAAACCACATAATCGGCATAAGAAAAAATTTCTACAACCTTTAAAAGTTCGGTATACATTTTGGCCCTGCCTGAACAGGGGTTGACGATAAGAAGAAGTTTTTTGTTTTCCATTTTTTATCACCTGTAATTTATTGGTAATGTGGCGGTGGCATTAAGGGAAGCGTCCCCTAAATTGCCGTCAAGATATTCATAAATTGCTTGTGCGCCTACCATGGCTGCATTGTCACCGCAATACTTAAGCGGTGGGTAGTAAAGAGAATATCCTTTTTGTTTACATTCTTCATCTAATCTTCGGCGAAGTTCGCTGTTAGCTGAAACACCGCCTGCAACAGCAATGGTGGTAAAGCCGGTTTTTTCGGCTGCTGCCATTGTGTTTTTAATAAGCAAATCGCAAACACGCTCTCTAACCGTTGCACACAAAACCGGCACATCGATTTCTTCGTTTTTTTGCTTTGCATTATGCACTAAATTTATTACCGCAGTTTTAAGGCCTGAAAAGCTAAAGTCAAATTCACCGCCCGCAACTTTAGGGTGGGGTAGCGGATATTTTTTATGGTCGGCCACCGTTGCAATTTTATCAAGCGTTACACCGCCCGGGTAAGAAAGCCCCATTTGGCGTGCCACCTTGTCAAAGCATTCGCCTGCGGCGTCATCACGGGTTTGACCGATTATTTCAAATTTTGTATAATCGCTCACCTTTGCGATAACCGTGTTACCGCCAGACACCAAAAGGCACAAGAAAGGCGGTTTAAGGTCTTTATGGGCAAGGTAATTTGCCGCAATGTGTGAACGCAAATGATGAACGGGAATAAGCGGAACCCCAAGTGACATTGCAAGACCTTTTGCAAAGTTAACGCCAACCAAAAGTGCACCAATAAGCCCCGGTGCAAAGGTAACGGCAACGGCGTCAATATCGCTGTAACCAATGCCTGCCACTTTAAGTGCCTCTTCACAAACAGCACTTATGGCTTCGGTATGGCGGCGTGATGCAATTTCGGGCACAACACCGCCGTAAATTTTATGTTCTTCAACCTGTGTTGAAACAATATTTGAAAGGACTGTGCGGTCTTCAACCACCGCAACCGATGTTTCGTCGCACGAACTTTCAATGGCTAAAATTTTCAAAATATCAAAACCTTTTTGTTAAAATAAGGGCGTCTTCCTTTGGTGTGTCGTAAAAGTTTTTGCGGCACCCTTCTTTTTTATATCCAAATTTTTCATAAAGCGAGATTGCGTTTTGATTGCTAACTCTTACTTCTAACGAAATGAAACCGAGTTTTCTATTTTTTGCAAAATCGTTTAATTTATTTAAAAGTGCAGTGGCAATGCCTTTTTTTCTAAATTCGGGCAAAACCGCAATGTTTGTTATATACCCTTCGTCCAACACGGTTGACAATCCCACATAACCAACAGCTTTATTGTTAATTTCATAAACAAAAAAGTGGGTGTTATTGTTTTTGGCATCAATAATGTTTTGTTTTGTCCAAGGGTGGCTAAAACAAGCATTTTCAATTTCTAAAACATCGTTTATGTGGCGGTCTTCCATTTCTAAAACCAAAAGTTTGTCAATTTCTTTAATAATTTCATCACGGCATTGGCGGTAAATTTCTAAATCACAGCCAAATGGGTCGGATATACCTTCACCCAAAACTTCACACTGAATGCCAAGTGAAGAAAGATACTGAAAATGGTTTTTAGAAAGGCAAATAATTTTATCAAAGTTTTTAACATCATCGGCAGTTAACTGTTTTGAAATGTGGTGGGTTATATCAATGCCAATTTCCAGCATTGCTGTTTTAGCATTTTCACAAACAGGGGAACCATCAGCCGCAAGACCACGGCTTTCACAATATACACTTTTTGAATTCAAATATCCTTCAGCCATAGGGCTGCGGCAGGTGTTGCCTGTGCAAACAAATAAAATTTTCATCAGCCCTTGCTCTCCAACCAGTTTTTACCGAAAGCGGCATCGGCTGTAAGGGTTACTGCCAAATCAGCGGCCGACTCCATTTCGCATTTTAAAAGGTCACAAACCTTTACTGCGTCTTTTTCATCACATTCAACAATAAGTTCGTCGTGTACCTGCAAAATAAGCTTTGCGGTGGGAACTTCTTTTTCCAAACGGTTAAACACCTTAACCATTGCAAGTTTAATTATATCGGCGGCGGTGCCTTGAATTGGCGCATTTCGTGCAACGCGTTCACCAAAAGCACGAATCATACCGTTTGAATTTGAAAGTTCGGGCAAATAGCGTTTTCTACCAAAAAGGGTTGTAACATAACCGTTAAGTTTTGCATCGTTTATGGTGTTTTCCATATATGCCGAAACCTTGGGGTATGTCGCAAGGTAAGATTTTATATAATTGTCAGCATCTTTGCGTGTAACGCCAATATCCTTGGCAAGTGAAAAAGCACCAATGCCGTAAACAATACCAAAGTTTACAGCTTTCGCACGGCTACGCATAACGGGGGTGACCATATCAAGTGGCATCCCAAAAACCTGCGCCGCTGTGGCGGTGTGAATATCGGTACCGCTTTTAAAGGCTTCTATCATATTTTGGTCGTTTGCCATACTCGCAAGAACTCTCAGCTCAATTTGCGAATAGTCGGCATCGGCCAAAACCTTATTTTCTTCAGCCACAAAAAATTCACGAAGTCGCTTTCCCTCGTTAGT
>JAZKYB010000189.1:0-4000 GCA_045611905.1 Acutalibacteraceae bacterium
CGGGTCGATTTTGGTTGGGCACAGCCATTCCCGCAAGACCTTTTACCCGACTGTATAAGCCGTTGCATAAATTACGAGGGCAAATTAACCCCCACCTGCCGAAACTGCGATATACCTTATAAAGAAGGTAATTTCACCATAATCGTTGACGGATTTTTGGTAAGCGAAAATGTTGAAGCGGTAAAGGTGCAAAACATTAAAACCGACTTTAAATATTCCGACCATAACCCTGTTTTATTGGAATTTATTTTGAAATAAAATGCAAAAAACTCTTGGGAAAACCCAAGAGTTTTTTATTAACATATTTTAAGAATTTCGCAAAGTTGTTCTTCTGCGCCATCATAACTGTCAAATTCAATTACAAAGTCGCAAATGTCGGCATTTTTCTTTTCGGATTCAATACCGATAAGTCGGTTGACCTTATCTTCTACCGAAGAGTTTTTATTTAAAATATTTGACATAAGCGCTTTTTTATCACGCTTAATATACACCGTTACAACATTTTTAAAATAGGTTTTAAGCGACATTGCACCGCTTATATCCATTGTGGTAAGCACGTGTTTTCCACGCTTTAAAATTTCTTCAATATCGGCCTTTCGTGAACCGTAACCGTGTCCTGCGTACATTGTGGACTGAAGCAGTTCCCCGCTTTCACACATACTGCGAAAGGTATCAAGAGTTACATAATTATACCATTCGTTTGTTTCAACTGCGGTGGGGTCGTTTGTGGTAAAACTCATAAGTTTTTCAAAACGGTCGGTTTTTTGAAGCACACGGCGAGCAATTTTACTTTTACCGCTGCCCGACGGTCCAACCAACACAACAATGCTTGGTTCTTCAAAATTTAAAAATTCTTTTTTGGTGCTATAACTGTCGGCAATAACCTCAACCAATTTTAAAAATTCATCATAATTATTAACCGCCATAATACCCGTTGCTTCTTGATTCCACGGGCGGCGCATTAAAATTGGGTAGGTTGCACTTGAATTTATAATGTTATGAAGTGCGTCATCAAACAAAATATCAACCTGAATTTTATCCTTTCTGGCCCCCATATAAATATGGTCGGCAGGAATTTCGGGGAATTCTTCCATTATTCTTTTTGCTCTAATGCCCATATATTCGGGTGGAATAGCGGTTGAAACATACACTTCAGTCATTTGGGAAAGTTTTCTTACAAATTCCTTGGCGCCCTCATACACCGGTTGTGTGCGGTAAAATTCAGGGTCGCTGAAATAGGGATAAATTGAATCGATTCTGCGGCCCAATTTTCCCCAACTTTCCTTTTCATAAATTGTCATTGGCGGATCAAATTTATATTTTTCGTTTGCAAGGCGAATTGCGTACGCAGTGCATTCCATCAATAAATCGTCAATATCCAAAGCTGTTGAAAGTCTGTGTTTTCTTTTCATAACTTTCCCTCACTTTCTTTAATATTAAAAAATAACAGCCCGCTGTGTTTGATACAGAAGCACAGAAAGCTGTTATTAAATTTATTATACTGTAATTGCTTTAAAAAATCAATATTTTTTTAAATTGGGCAAATTTATTGCATTTATTCAATGAAAATGGTATAATAATTTAACAATATTTTCAGGAGGCGTTTGAATGCCTAAAATTATTACTATTAGTCGTGAATTTTCAAGCGGTGGGCGTGAACTTGGCAAACGCCTTGCTGACGAGCTTGGTATTCCCTGTTATGACCGCCAAATAATTGATATGGTTGCAGAAAAACAAGGGCTTGATAAAGATTATGTTGCCCATATGTCCGAAAAAGATATTACTATGTTTTACAGTTCAACCATTGGTCGTGGTTTTACAAGCTATAACTTTGGGATAAATCAGTCACTTCAAATTGCAAGTGCCGAACATAATTTAATTAAAGAACTTGCTTCAAAGGGCGACTGTGTAATTATTGGCCGTGCTGCCGATGTTGTTTTGCAAGAATATAACCCATTAAATCTTTTTGTTTACGCCGATTTGGAATCTAAAATCAACCGTTGCAAAGCACGCAATGATGAAAAAGAACCCTTAACCGACCGTAAAATTAAAAATATGTGCCGCAATATTGACCGTTGCCGTGCAAATTATCGTGAAATTTTTTCCGACACAAAGTGGGGTCACCGTGAAAGCTATCACCTTTGCATAAACACAAGCGGCAAGGAAATCAAAAAACTTATTCCCGCCCTTGCGTATTATGTGAATAATTGGTTCGAACTATAAATTTTAAAAAAGGAGAAAATATATGGCGCTTCAAGAATCCGGCGAAATGTATTTAGAAACCATTTATATATTGTCTAAAAACGGCGCCAATGTACGTTCTATTGATATTTGCGAACATTTGGGTTATTCAAAACCAAGTGTAAGCCGTGCTGTTGGGCTTTTGAAAAATGGCAATTATATTTCGGTTTCACCCGAAGGATATATTACCCTTACCGATTTGGGAATTGAAATTTCAAAAAAGCTTTTTGAAAGACACACAATTTTATCTGAAATTTTAATAAATTTAGGTGTTGACAAACAAACCGCACTTGATGATGCTTGCCGAATAGAACACGTTATAAGCGAACAGTCATTTAAAGCTTTGAAAGACAATTTATATAACAAATAAATTTATACCGTCCTTTAAGGGCGGTATTTTTTATTTTAGATTATCTTTATAATACCATATGCATTGCTTTTTGTGATTATACACATTGCACCCTGTTTCCTTTGCCACCCTTACCGCATTTTCAAAAACAAAAAAAGTGCCCGCACCCGATTTTATATCATCCCAACTTTTTCTTACCCTGTAAATTTTAAAATCATAAAATGACTGTTTCATTTTTTGCAAATTCCTCTCTTAAAATTTTAAGCGCCTGATTCTTTTTCTTATTAACGGTTTGGCGCGACAAATTGGTAATATGCCCTATATCCGCAATGCTGTACCCATAAATAAAGCGGTAAATTATAATAATTTTTTGTTCGTCGGTTAGCGACTTTAAACTGTCATCCAAAAAAATTCTTCCCAAAAAATCTTCATAAAAAATATCGTATCCTTCATAAAAATCCTGATTATATTTTTCCTTATTAAATCGATTTGCCGACAAACCGAAATATTTATTTTTTATGGCCACCGCAATATATCTTTTAAGGTCATCGCTTTCGTCATCATCAAATTTCGAAAGGTTTATGGTATAAAGCAGTTCTATTAAAAACAAGGTTAAATCCGATGCAGCATCTTCATAATGAAGCTTTGCTGCATAAAAATTTATAAGTTTTTTAAATACATCAAAAATCAGCGGGAAAGCCGACATATCCTGTTTTTTTACCTTTAAAACTAACGGTTTTAATAAATAATTTTTCATAATAACACCCAACCTTTAAACAATAAACACAGCTTGTACCACCAATTTGTAAGCAGTTTGGCTGTGTTTTTGGAAAAATTTTCCTTTTTCGTTGAGTGCAATTTTATGTTAAAACATTTTGGTTTTGTCGAAAAAAAGAGCGAAATGTCGAATTTTGGGTGTGAATTACATAAATTGTATAAATTATAGCAAAATATTGACAAATATTGATTTTTGTGATATTATTTTTTGGCAAATAACAAAAAAAGCAGTATTTCAACGCTGAAATACTGCAAAATTTTAGAGGTTTTTATGAGAATAGCAATTTTTGATGATAATTTTGAAAATTCAACTAAACTTAAAAAGCTTTTATACGAATATTCAAATTATAAAAAAACCGATTTTGTTGTAGATATCTTCACCTGCTGTGATAAAACCACAAACATTCATAAATATGGTCTGATTTTCTTTTCGCTTGACAAATGTAACGCAAGATATATTTATAAAAAATTTTATGGTACTGCTACCTTAAGCAAAACAATTATAACGGGTGGTGATTATATGCTTGCCGCCGAAGCGCTTATGATAAATGCCTTTGGTTTTGTTAAAACACCCTACGATGAAAAAGCGTTGTTTAATGTTTTGGTAAAATTTTTTAAAACAAGCGTTACTGT
>JAZKYB010000190.1:0-2677 GCA_045611905.1 Acutalibacteraceae bacterium
AAATGAATATAAAAGAACTTTCTCGCGCTTGTGAAGCGGTGCTTTTTTCGGGCGCAGACCCAATTTCTTGTGATAAACTCTGCCGCATTTTCGAGGTTGAGGCTGACGATATAACCGCCGCTATGGACGAGCTTTCAAAAAGATTAAACGAGTGGGAAAGCGGTGTTATGCTGCTTTGCCTTGACGGCGCTTATCAGATGGTTGCAAGAAAAGAGTTTGCAAGTTACATTTCTGCCGCTTATGATTTAAAGCGTAAAACGCCCTTGTCACAAGCCGCATTAGAGGTTTTGGCGGTTATTGCTTATAACCAACCCGTAACCCGTGCCTTTGTTGAACAAGTAAGAGGTGTTGACTGTTCAGCCGTTATAACAACTTTGGTTGAGCGTGAACTTATTGAAGAACGTGGCAGACTCGAGCTTCCCGGCAGACCTTTGCTTTACGGCACAACTAAAAACTTTTTAAGGTGCTTTGGTGTTTCGGATTTAAGCGAATTGCCCCCACTTCCCAAAACACAGCAAGAAGGCGAAGTAAACGATGTTGGCGAACAGCTTTCAATGGATGCCGACAACGAATAGTTTTATAATTTTTACTTAAAATAATTTAAATGCAAAACCTTTTGAAGAATAATAAAAATTTCAGTGTAAGGAATGAATTACAATGAGCGACAACAAAATTCAAGCAATATTAGACACCACAATGGAAAAATTAAAGGCAATGGTTAATGCTGATGTAATTACGGGTGAACCCATTTATGTTAACGAATTAACCTTAATTCCTGTTTCAAAGGTGGCTTATGGTATTGTGACCGGCGGCAGCGACTTTGCAACCAAAACACAGTCAAGTCTTTTTGGCGGTGGCAGTGGCGCAGGTGTTACTGTTTCTCCCATTGCTTTTATGGTTATAAAGGGTGAAGATGTTAAAATGATACCAATTTATAACGAACTTACCACTATTGAAAAAGCAATAAATATGGCGCCTGAAATTATCGATAAAGCCAAAGAGATTTTTGCAAAAGACGGCGACGAAAAGAAATAAAGGCATAACAAAAACCCCGATTTAATAAATTTAAAACGGGGTGATTTTGTGAAAAAACTTTTAACCGTTTTTGTGGCAATTTCTTTTTTGGTGGCGGCTTTACCTTTGAAAGCTATGGCACTTTCGGTTTCGGCAAAGGGTGCGGTGGTCATAAACGGCGACACAGGTGAAATTATTTTTTCGCAAAATGAAAAAGCCCGTTTGCCAATGGCAAGCACAACTAAAATTATGACAGGGCTTTTGCTTTGTGAATATGGTAACTTGGAAAAAGAAATTACCGTTACCGACCAAATGGTGCGGGTTGAGGGTTCTTCAATGGGACTGCTTCCCGGTGATAAGGTCACACTTCGCGATTTGCTTTATGGGTTAATGTTGGCATCAGGCAACGATGCGGCCAATACCATTGCAATTGTTGTTGGTGAAACGGTTGAAAATTTTGCCGTAATGATGAACAGTAAAGCGCAAGAAATTGGTCTTAAAAATACCAATTTTGTAACGCCGTCGGGCTTGGATGATGAAAACCATTACACCACCGCTTATGATTTGGCGTTGCTTACAAAATATGCAATGCAAAACGAAACCTTTGCGGCGGCGGTTGGGTGCCAGTCGGCAACTTTGTGTTACGGCAACCCGCCTTATAGGCGCACCTTAACAAACCACAACAAACTTTTAAAAATGGTTGATGGTTGTGTGGGTGTTAAAACTGGGTTTACCAAAAAATCGGGCAGATGTCTTGTTTCGGCCGTGAAACGAAATGGAAAATTTGTTATTGCGGTAACGCTTAACGACCCTAACGATTGGGATGACCATAAACAAATGCTTGAATATGGACTTAGCACAATTAAGCAAACCGAAATTTCGCCCCAAAACACAAGGTATGAAATCCCTGTAATAAGCGGTGAAAAGCAAAGCATTTTGGTTGCCATTCCGCCGTTTTTAATAAATTCCACCGAAACGGATGGTTTTTCGTGCGAAGTTTATTTGCCTTGCTTTGTTTATGCTCCTGTTAAAAAGGGCGAAATATTAGGCAAAGCAGTTTACAAACAAAACGGCAATATAATTGCTGAAAATCAAATTTTAGCAACCGATGATATTCCGCTTTTAAAACAAAACAAAAAGTCAATAAATACAATTTTTGAAAACTTTTTACATATAGCACAAAATTTTTAGGAGATTAAAATGAAGGATAACAGAATAAGACTTCAAAAGCATCTTGCTGAATGTGGCATAGCTTCACGCCGCAAGGCAGAAGAACTTATAGAACAAGGAAAAGTTAAGGTTAACGGTCACCCTGCAATTTTGGGTCAAAAGGTTGACCCAAAGCGTGACAAAGTAACAGTAAGGGGTAAAACCGTTGTTGCGGGCAAAAACGAAAAGGTTTATGTTATGCTTCACAAACCGCGTGGTTTTGTTACAACCACAAGCGATGAAAAGGGAAGAAAATGTGTTACCGATTTGGTTAAAGATGCAGGCAACCGCCTTTTTCCTGTGGGCCGACTTGATTTAAATTCGGAAGGTCTTTTGTTTATGACAAACGATGGCGGGTTTGCAAATAAACTTACACACCCATCATCGCATGTTACAAAAACATATCGCGTTACTGTTGCGGGTGAAGTAGGGGCAGAAAAACTTATCACCTTGC
>JAZKYB010000191.1:0-2326 GCA_045611905.1 Acutalibacteraceae bacterium
GCGCCCAGACGGTCGGCAAAAAGGTTTCTTTGATTCATGTGGTGCTCCACTTAACCGTCAGTCACAAAGAACCCATAAATTTACTTTAAAATTATATCACACATAAAATATTTTGTCAATTATTATAATATTAATATAATATAAAATTTAACCGAAATTTTTCGCTGAAACTTTGGTGAAAATGTAAAAAAACCTTACTTTGCTTGACTTTGTTAAAAATTTGTTTTATATTTATAGAAATAGTATTTATTACGGAGGCATTTATAATGAATTTAAGACCATTAGCTGACAATGTTGTTTTAAAAGCAACAGTGGCAGAAGAAACCACAAAAAGCGGTATTGTTTTAGCATCAACCGCAAAGGAAAAGCCCCAAATTGCTGAAGTTGTTGCAGTTGGCCCGGGCGGAATTGTTGATGGTAATGAAGTTAAAATGTATGTTAATGTTGGTGATAAGGTTGTTGTTGCTAAATACGCCGGCACCGAAATCAAACTTGATTCACAAGAATATACTATAATCCGTCAGTCAGAAATTTTGGCTGTTGTTGAATAAGGAGATTTTTTACTATGGCAAAGAATATTGTTTTTGGCATTGAAGCCAGAAAATCACTTCAAAACGGTGTGGATATACTCGCTAATGCTGTTAAGGTTACACTTGGTCCAAAGGGTAGAAACGTTGTTTTAGACAAGAAATATGGCTCACCACTTATCACAAATGATGGTGTTACCATTGCCAAGGAAATTGAACTTTCTGACCCGTTTGAAAATATGGGTGCACAGCTTGTCAAAGAAGTTTCAATTAAAACCAACGATGCTGCGGGTGACGGTACTACCACCGCAACAGTTTTGGCACAGGCAATGATTAACGAAGGTATGAAAAATGTTGCTGCAGGCGCAAACCCAATGGTTGTAAAACGCGGTATGAAATTGGCTGTTGATAAAGCTATTGAAACTGTAATTTCAAATTCACAAAAAATCAGCGGTACTGAAGATATTGCTCGTGTTGCTACTGTTTCATCGGGTGATGAAACAATTGGTAATTTAATTGCTGAAGCAATGGCAAAGGTAAGTGCCGACGGTGTTATAACTGTTGAAGAATCAAAAACAGCTGAAACCTATTCTGAAGTGGTTGAAGGTATGCAGTTTGACCGTGGTTATATCACACCTTATATGGTTACTGACACCGAAAAAATGGAAGCAGTTTTAGACGATGCGCTAATCTTGATTACCGATAAAAAAATAGGCAATATTCAAGAAATTTTACCGGTTTTAGAACAAATTGTTAACGCAGGCAAAAAGCTTTTAATTATTGCTGAAGATATTGAAGGCGAAGCGCTTTCAACCCTTATTGTTAATAAGCTTCGTGGCACTTTTACATGTGTTGCAGTTAAGGCGCCGGGTTTTGGTGACAGACGCAAAGAAATGCTTCGTGATATTGCAATTTTAACAGGTGGCGAAGTTATTTCTGAAGAGCTTGGTCTCGACCTTAAAGAAACAAGCATTTCACAGCTTGGTCGTGCTCGTCAGGTTAAAATTTCTAAGGAAAATACAATAATTGTTGACGGGGCAGGGGACTCTAAATTAATTGCTGACCGCATTAACCAAATTAAAAACGAATTAGCAGTTACAACCTCTGATTTTGACCGTGAAAAGCTTCAAGAACGCCTTGCAAAATTGGCTGGCGGTGTTGCAGTAATCAAAGTTGGCGCCGCAACTGAAATTGAAATGCGTGACAAGAAACTTCGTATTGAAGATGCACTTTCGGCTACAAAAGCCGCTGTTGAAGAGGGTATCGTTGCTGGTGGTGGCGTTGCTTTGATTAACGCAATTAAACCTGTTGAAGATTTAATTGAAACACTTGATGGCGACACTAAAACGGGCGCTTTAATTATTCGAAAATCGTTGGAAGCACCAATTAGACAAATTGCTTATAATGCAGGCCTTGAAGGTTCGGTTATTATTGATAAAATCAAGACCGAAAACAAAGCAAACTATGGTTTTGATGCTTATAATGAAGTTTATACCGATATGTTAGAAGCGGGAATTGTTGACCCGACAAAGGTTACACGTTCAGCACTTGAAAATGCTTCAAGCGTTGCTTCAATGGTGTTAACAACTGAAAGTCTTGTTGCTGAAAAACCCGAAGATGCAGCCGCAGCAGCTACAGCTGCAGCAGCCGCTGCCGCACAGGGTGGTATGTATTAATATTAAAAACCCCAAACTTTTACGGTTTGGGGTTAAATTTTTAATAGGGTAAAGAAATCTATCATCCATAAAAATTGAATATCCAATTATACTAAATGAATAATGTTTCGCGTTAATTCGGTA
>JAZKYB010000192.1:0-3185 GCA_045611905.1 Acutalibacteraceae bacterium
GGTGTGATTTCAATACCGTCCAAATAGGTTTTGTCACCTAAGGTTACGCCAAGCGGTATAACCGAAATATTATATTTTTCACATATTTCGCGTGGTAAATCGGCGGTAGAATCGCAAGTAATAATTATATCAGCCATAAAAAACCTCCAAATGATTATGGCATTAGTATACCATAAAATTTTAAACTTTTCAACTTTTTAATTTTTATACAGTAATTGTAATAATTTGTTATCGAAATTTGTAATAATTTGTAATAGCATTATTATATTTTATTTGCTATAATCATATTATGAAAAGTAGGAGATGAAAAGTTGAAAAAATATGTTAAGACGCAGTTGTTTATAACTTTGGTGTCGATATTATCGGTTTTACTTGTTGCAGTAAGCGCTTTTTCTGCTATTATAACAATTAATAATTCAAAGCTTGAAAAAAAGGTTGATGATGCAGTTTCGAATATGCAGGAAAAGGTAGAACTTTATGAAGAAATAAGCCAAAAGAATGATGAAATTGTCAAAGAAAACAATTCATTAAAAACAGAAATTGACGCTTTGAAGGAAACAATTTCAAAACTTGAAAAAGAAGTTAAAGACCAAAAAACTTTATTGGCTAATGTTAGTAAGAAAAAATTAATTCAGGCCGAAGCGGTTTTGGCAACGCAAAATTCGCCCCAGCCAACCGAAGCCCCTAAAAACAAGGTGTGCTATTTAACCTTTGATGATGGCCCTTCGGACAGAACACTTGAAATTTTAGACATATTAGAAAAATATAACGCAAAAGCAACATTTTTTGTTGTTGGCAGTTCAAAACTTGAATATTTGCCCAAAATTGTTGAAAAGGGTCACACAATAGGGCTTCATTCAAACACCCACAAATATCAAACAATTTATAAAAGCACCGATGCTTATTTTAAAGATTTGAACGCTTTGTCGGATAAGGTATATAACATAACCGGTATACGTTCTAAGGTTATTCGTTTTCCCGGCGGTGGAAGCAACAGGGTTAGCAAAAGCGTTTGCAAGGGTATTATGACACGACTTACTAACCAAGTGCGAATAAAAGGGTATGCTTATTTTGACTGGAATGTCGATTCGGGCGATGCCGAAAGCAAGGGCGTAACTGCCAAAAGCATTACCGATAACGTTTTAAATGCGGCCGCTAAAAAGAATTCTATTTGTGTTTTAATGCACGATATAAGCAGTAAAAAAGCAACGGTTGAGGCACTGCCACAAATTTTAGAAGGGCTTAAAAAGATGGGTTACAGCTTTGAGGCGCTTACCGAAAACAGTTATGGCTATTGCCACAAGGTAAATAACTAATTTCTTGACATAACAGTATTAACTATATAAAATAAAATTCAGGTGATAAAGTAACCTGTGTTTTTTAAATTTACTTAATCGCCGTATCCGTTAGGGTGCGGCTTTCTTTTTAAAAAGGGGCGATATGGAAATGAAAATTAAAGCAAATGCTAAAATAAATTTTTCACTTTCTATTTGCGGCAAAAGGAAAGACGGGTATCATTTGATCGATACCGTTATGCATTCGGTTGGGCTTTATGACACGGTTTTTATTGAAAAGTCAGACGAGGTTTCGGTTGCTTGCGGTGATATGCCGCAGGATGAAAATATCGCATACAAGGCCGCAAGACTTTTCTTTGAAAGTGCCAAAATTTCGGGCGGTGCAGAAATTAAAATTATAAAAAACATTCCTTTGAGCGCCGGCCTTGGTGGCGGCAGTGCCGATGCTGCCGCAGTGCTTGTTGGTCTTAATAAATTATATAACGCAGGGCTTTCTTATGAAACACTTTGCGAATTGGCAGTAAAACTTGGCGCAGATGTGCCGTTTTTCATAAAAGGCGGATGTATGCGAAGCGAGGGTATTGGCGAAATTTTAACACCTAAAAAGCCACTTGAAAAAGGTTTTCTACTGTTGGCAAAGTCCGAAACAAAGCCATCAACTGCCGAAATGTATAAACAACTTGATAATTGCGAAGTGGCTTTGGCGGATAATGATGCGGTGCTTTTGGCAATTAGCGAAAATGATTTAGAAAACCTTTCTAAAAATCTTTCAAATTCGTTTGAGATTTTGTGGGATGACAGTTTTGTAAAGTGTGAACTTTTAAAAACTAATGCAAAGGCGGTTGCCCTTACGGGAAGTGGCCCCACTTGGTTTGGCATTTATGAAAATTTTGAAGATGCCAAATTAGCCGAAAGTTTATTAAAAGAAAAAAACATTCCCTGTTATTTGTGTGTGCCAAAACCTGAATCTTTAGAATTTGAATAAAATTTGATTTTCTTGTCAATTATTCTTACATAACTTGACAAGGAGATTTTGAAAAATGAAAAAAAGAATAGAACTTTCAGTGGCTTTTGGGTTGATTTGCGCATTGCTTTTATCGGTTTCGCATTTTAATGCGGCATGTGACGATTTAAGACAAAATGTTTTGCGGTTACATATTATCGCAAATTCTGACAGCACTGCCGACCAAGAACTTAAACTGAAAATTAGGGATGAAATATTAAAAGAAACGGGCGATTTATTTTTAAATTGTAACGATTTAGAAAATGCCGAAAAAACCGTTAAGGAAAATTTGAATTCGTTTAGCGATATTGCTAACAAGGTTATAAAAGAAAACGGTTTTAACTATACGGCAACCGCGGCATTTGGCAAAAGCGATTTTTCCACCCGTTATTATGATGATTTCACCCTGCCCGCAGGCGAATATAATTCGCTTATTATAACTTTGGGTGAAGGTAGCGGCAAAAATTGGTGGTGTGTTGTTTACCCAACGGTTTGCATTTCTGCCGCCACAAAGGGCGATTTAAAGGATAGCGTAAAGTCCGAATCGGCCCAAATTGCAAAGGGCGGGAAACGATATGTTATGCGCTTTAAAACGGTTGAAATTTATGAAAAAATAAAAAATTATATAAATCGTTAAAAAATACTTGCAATTTAAATTATTTTGTGCTATTATAATTTGGCTATCGTTATGGAAGGGAGTGACCAAGATGAAACAAGGAATTCATCCTGAGTATGAAAAGGTAACAGTTAAGTGCGCTTGTGGTGCTGAGTTTGAAACTCGTTCTACTAAAAAAGACATCCGTTTGGATATTTGCTCTAAATGTCATCCGTTTTTTACCGGTAAGCAAAAATTGGTAGATACCGGCGGACGCGTTGATAGATTTAAC
>JAZKYB010000193.1:0-3597 GCA_045611905.1 Acutalibacteraceae bacterium
AAGGATTGTCTTCCTAAGACCGCTTGGCCTCCGACTTATTTTTTACGAAGCACCGCATAAATTACTTAACACCCTTTCAGATATGCATAAATATTTTGGCAACCGCAAAATTGCAATTGTGCGTGAGCTTACAAAACTTCACGAAACGGTGATGCACACCACACTTGAAGATGCAATTAACCATTACAGTGAAAACGACCCCCGTGGGGAGTTTGTTCTTATTGTTTCGGGTGCTGAAGAAACAAGTACCGAATACACTTTAGAAGATGCTGTTAAAATTGCAAAACAATTAGTTGAAGAAGGCAAATCAACCTCTATGGCGGCAAAGGAAGCCGCAACCCTTACAAATCAAAAAAAGGGCGAAATTTATAAACAACTGCTTAACTAAAAGGTGGTATTAAAATGGAAGAAAGAAAAGATTTTGAAGATATTATTTCCAGTTCTAAAATGAATAATGATTTTGTTGATGTTTCATCTACAAGTGCCAACCTTAAGGGTAAGCATTTTTCAAAGAAAAAGCGTGGTATTATGGGATTTTTTCAAAAAATAGGACATGCTTTTAAATCACTCAAACCAAGAACTAAAAAAACCTTAATCGTGCTAACCGCTTTAATTTTGGTGTTTGCTATTGCGTTTGGTGTTTTGTTTAATATATTTAATTATAATTATAACGACATAACCGATAATCCTGAAGATTTGGGCTTTGAAGATGTTGTTGATAAAAAGGTTATAAACATTGCACTTTTTGGTATCGATTCAAGAAGCATAAGTTTTAGGGGTAATTCTGATTCGATAATGGTTTTAAGCATTAATACCGAACTTAAAACAGTTAAGCTTGTTTCAATTGTTCGTGACACATTGGTTAAGATTGAACAAAAGGGTCAAGTAAAATATCGCAAAATCAATTCGGCTTATGCTCAAAGTCCCGAACTTGCAATTAAAACATTAAACCAAAATTTTGGACTTGACATTTCAGAATATGCTGCTGTTAATTTTTATGGTATGGCTGAAATTATTGACGCTGTTGGTGGTATTGATGTTGAACTTGTAAAAGGTGAGGTTGTGCCCTTAACCAAAAGCATTTATGCACTTAATGGTTGTATCAGAGAAATTTGCCAAAACTTAGGCAAAGACCCCCAAAAATATTATATTTATACCGCAGGTAAACAACATTTAAACGGCATACAGGCGGTTGCATATTCTCGTATTCGCAAAACCAAAAATGTTTGGGGCACCAATAACGACTATGGCAGAACTGATCGTCAACGCTATGTAATGGAGCAACTTTTTGATAAGGCCCTTACAATGAAGAAAAGTGAATATATAAAGCTTGCAAAAGCGTTAATGCCTTATACTGAAACTTCACTTTCTTACAGCGAAATTATGAACCTTGCCTTTGATATTTTACTGAAGTCTCCAACATTTTCACAATCACGTGTTCCGCTTGACAGTTATATGATGAGCGGAATAAACATTAAGGGTGTTGGTGATTGTGTGTATTACGACCTTGATTATGCAAGTGATATTTTACATGCTTATTTTTATGATAATATAACACCGGAAGATTATATTGCACAAAATGGTGTGCAGAAAAACGACTGGTATAGAAACGAAACAGGCGGTGCGGGCATCATTTCAAAACCTTCAACCTCTACAAATTCGTCTGAACCAACAACCAGTGAGCCAGATATTTCCGAACCATCAATCGAAGAGCCGGAAGATACAACATCTGATGTGTCAAATCCGGATGCATCTACTCCCGATGAGTCCGAGACGGACACCCCAAGCGAAGAAAAACCCGAAGACAAGGATGAAGAAGAAACTCCCCCATTAACAAGTGAAGAACAAGGTGGGGAAGAATAATGGCATCTGTAAACTGTGAAAACTGTTCAAACTATATTTATGATGATATAGACGACTGTTATTATTGCAATGTAAATTTAGATGAGGATGAAATGCAACGCTTTTTATCCTCTCCTAAATTTGAATGTCCGTATTTTAATTTTTATGACGAATATTCTATTGTTCGTAAACAAAATTGAGGTATATTTATCGTGTTATATTTTTACTTAATTTTATCGGCTGCTTTATTGCCAATTTTAAATAATTTTTTTGACATATTCAGGCAAAGCTATTCTTGGTGGGCAGTGCCATTGCTTTTTGTTGGCTTTTTTGTTGGCTTTATTATTTTGCACTTTGTTTTGCTTGTGTTGGCTTTTGCGCCTGTAAGTTTAAAATCCAACGGTGAAAAGGGAACAAAGTTTTACCGTTTTATTGTAAATATTTCACTTCCACTGGCAGCAACACTTGCAAGGGTGAAAATAAATGTAACCGGCATGAATCCTGATGAGATTCCACAAGATAAACGCATGATGTTTATTTGTAATCATCAGTTCGACTTCGACCCTGCAATTATAATGTCGGTTTTTAATAAGATAGATATTGGTTATATTGGCAAAAAGGACATTATAAAACAATTACCACTTGTTGCCAAGGCAATGCATAAACTTTACGGTCTCTTTATTGACCGTGAAAACGACCGCGAAGCCGCTAAAACAATTATTGAAGCAATTCGTATTATTAAAAACGACAAGGCATCTATCGGTGTTTTCCCCGAAGGATATGCAAGCCCCTCGTGTGAACTTTTGCCTTTTAGAAATGGTGTTTTTAAAATCGCTTTAAAAACCAATGTGCCAATTGTTGTGTGCGCAATTAACAACACCCGTCAAATACCTAAAAATATGTTTAGAAGAAAAACCGTTATCGATTTTAAAATTGCTGATGTTGTTTATCCCGAACAGTATGCGGGCATGAACACTGCTGAACTTGGCGCAATGCTTTATGAAAAAATGGAAAAAGCTTATAACGAAATAAGAAAACCGCAAGATTAACTTGCGGTTTTTATTTTTTAATTGTTTTTAAGTTTTAAAATTGCAAAACCAAAGGGCTCAAGTGTTAAAACACCATCTTTTGATTTTTGACCCAAAATAACTTCAGCATTGTCAAATTCTTTTGGAATATTAATGCTTGTGCTTTCGTGCCAACGGGTGCATGCCACTAAAACAGTTTCGTTTTGTGACTTTCGCATATAAGCAATTTCGCCAAAATTTGCATAATAGGGAACAAATTCACCCGACTTAAATGCATCAGACGAACGCCTAAACTGACCAAGTTTTTGGTAAAATTTCAAAAGGTCTTTATCTTCGTTGCCCCAAGGGTATGCACGGCGGCAAAATGGGTCGCCATAACCTGTAAGTCCTGCTTCATCGCCATAATAAAGTGAAGGTACACCCGGTAAGGTATATTGCAAAATTGCGGCAACCTTTAAAAGCGACACGGCTTTTTGATATTGTTCATCGGTTAAAAACTGTTTAGACTGCCATTCACGATCGGTTGGGTAATTATCATTTTCATTGCCCAAAACAGTTAAAATTCGGGCGGTGTCATGTGTGCCGATATGATTCATTAAAAGTTTAACTGCTTGCGGTGGATAATTTTCCAAAATTTCAAGCACAGTGTCAATCAAATCACGAGAATTGCCACCCTTTAAATAACTGATAATAGCGTTTGCAAAGGGGTAATTCATAACCGAATCAA
>JAZKYB010000194.1:0-3240 GCA_045611905.1 Acutalibacteraceae bacterium
ATTTAAATTCGGAGGAAAATTATGATTTATAATTTAA
Source organism: Acutalibacteraceae bacterium (assembly GCA_045611905.1). GTDB lineage: Bacteria > Bacillota > Clostridia > Oscillospirales > Acutalibacteraceae > UBA737. The sequence goes on from JAZKYB010000194.1 coordinate 38, forward strand.
GGTCTGACATTATTTATTACAAAACAAACTCTGATTTCGAACTTGAATTTAATCTTTGCGGTTGTTGTCGCATGCGCCTTTTAACTGACAAGCCGTCAAACAAAAAGGCGTTTGTGCATTCGCTTGCCCGTGCCGTTTCACGCAGCCGCGTAATTTTAATTGCGGGGCCGCTTTTCGGTGAAGAAAGCACAGTTAAAACTGTGGCTCAAGCGCTTGGCACCGAAACCGAAATTACAAATAATGCCGAATTTAATATTGCAACCGACGATGAGATTGAAATTATTAAAAACTCTATCCCGCTTGTATCAGATGACGGTTTGTTTGGCGGCTGCATTATTGAAAGTGGCCCACAAACCATGATACTTTTAACCGATAATAAAACCCTTCGCAAAAAGCTTATGAAAGCGCTTATTCACCCCTATATCGCTGAACTTTATGCCGCCGAAAGCACAACTAAAGACACTTTGTCAGCTGATGCGGAAGTTATAGAAACAAGCGAACCGGAACCTATCATTGAAACCAACGGTTTAATTTTAGAGGATGAAATAAGTTCAAACCGTATTGAGCCCGAAATAGAAAGCGAAGACCTTATTTTAGAAGACAATAGCGACGCGGTTGAAGAAATTGAACTGCCCGAACAACCCCAAATTATTATTGAAGATGCCGATGAAAACATTGCTGATGAATATTATGAAAATTCAATCAATGCTGAAGAATTGATTTTAGAAGAAACAGCACAACAAGAAACTGAAGAAGTAATGCAAGAAATCGATATTGACAGCATTGTTATGGATGCTGATGACAACGAAAAGCAAAGCATTCCCGAAGAATACACCACCACATTTAACCAATTTGTATTTGATGATGAATTAGATAAAAAGAACAAAAAATCAACCCCAAATGTTATGCATAGCAATGATTTTTTGTATTTTGATGACAATGGGGAAATCTTCGATGGCAACGATGAAGAACCAATGCCCAAAGCATCTCGATTAAATATTGCAACTATTATAGTTACCGCCATTTTGCTTTTAACAATTATTGTTATTTGTTACTGTATTTTTGCCGTTTCAGGTAACGAGGGTGTTTCGCCTACTGAATACATCCAAACCATTTGGCAAACCGTTTTTAAGTGATTTAATTATTCAAAGGAAGTGTGAAAATGAACAACACTGTTCGGATTACACTTATAGTTGTTCTGATTATTGTTTTTGTTTCTTCTTCAGTTTTACTTGGATTTGTTATTTACGATGCCCAAAGAAGCCAAAAACAATTTGACTGTTTAAGTGGCCTTATAGAATTGCCACCTACTGATTCTACTGATAGCACACAATCCACACCAACAACAAACCAACCGGGTGCTATCACAAATCCAAATAATCCAAACACTTCAAACACACCTGCCATTACCCGTAATATTAAAAAATTAAAGGAAATGAACAGCGACTGCATTGGTTGGATTTATATTGAAGACACCAGTGTGAATTACCCCGTTATGTACACCCCAAAGGAAGCCGAAAAATACTTGAGAAAGAACTTTTACGGCAAATACAGCACGGGTGGTGTTCCATTCATTGATATACGTTGTCCTCTTAACAGTAAAAATTTAATAATTTACGGGCATAATATGAAAAACGGCACTATGTTTGGTGGGCTTAAAAATTATATTAACGAAGATTATAGAAAAGCCCACAAATATTTAGAATTTGAAACCGCCGACGGCTGTTGGTATTACGAAGTGGTAGATGTCAAGGTTACAAATGTAAAAGACGCATGGTATGACTATAACATCTTAAACACAACCGAAGGTGATACCTATTTAACCCTTTCCACTTGCCACGGCAGTGATAAAAGTGGTCGTCTTTTGGTTATATTCAAAAAAATAATTTTTTAAAAAGGAATGTGTTTTATGTCAGTTTTAAAACTCACAAAAGACAATTTTACAGAAATTAAAAACAGCAACAAAAAGGTTTTAATTGATTTTTATGCCGATTGGTGCGGCCCTTGTAAAATGGTTTCCCCCATTATTGACCAAATTGCCGACGAAACCGATGAATTTTTAATTGCAAAGGTCAACGTTGATGAAGAACCATCACTTGCGGCTGATTTTGGCGTAATGAGCATTCCAACCCTTATTGTGATTGAAAATGGTAAAATTATCAAACAATCGGTTGGTGCTATGCCAAAAGCAAAAATTCTTGAAATGTTGGAAAACAAATAAAAGTTATGATTTATGATGTTATAATACTTGGCGGCGGCCCCGCAGGATACACTGCAGCACTTTATGCCTGCCGTGCAGGGTTTTCAACCCTTGTTATTGAAAAAATGGCCGCCGGCGGTCAAATGACTCTTACAGGCGATATTGACAACTACCCCGGTTTTGAAACGGGTATTGATGGATTTACTTTGGGTGCTAAAATGCAACAATCGGCCGAGCGTTTCGGTGCTAAAACCGAATTCGATGAAGTTTTGGCGGTTGATTTTAGCGATAAAATTAAAAAAATCACAACCTATTCGGGTGATTTTTTTGCAAAATCAGTTATTATTGCAACGGGTGCAAATCCGAAAGAATTAGGTCTTGAAAACGAACGGTCACTTATTGGCCGCGGCATTCATTATTGCGCCCATTGTGATGGAAGATTTTATAAAGACAAAACCGTTGCCGTAATCGGTGGTGGTAATTCGGCTGTGTCTGACGCCCTTTATCTTTCACGTATGGCAAAAAAGGTTTTCCTTGTTCACCGCCGCGATACATTAAAGGCAACACAGGTTTATTTAAAGCCGCTTAAACAAGCTGACAATATTGAATTTTTGTGGAATAGCACACTTTCTGATATTGTGTTTGACAATAAAGTAACTGCCGCCAAAATCAAATCCACAATTAACGATAAAACGGCCGAAATTCCGTTGGATGGTATTTTCATAAGTATTGGCAGAAAACCCGCTACAGACCTTTTTGACGGCATTTTAGCGCTTGATAACAACGGATATATCATTGCCGACGAAACCACTAAAACCAATATACCGGGTGTTTTCGCAGTGGGTGATGTGCGAACAAAAGCACTTAGGCAAGTTGTGACTGCCGTTTCGGATGGTGCTGTTGCCGTGCATTTCGCAGAAGAATATATTTCGATTTTTTAAAATAAAAAAACGACAAGTTTTAACTTGTCGTTTTTTGGCGGAGACGGAGGGATTCGAACCCT